>NZ_JBQQBY010000023.1:0-137923 GCF_052246385.1 Streptomyces sp. 8N616
CCCCCCCCCCCCCCCCCCCCCCCCCCCCCCCCCGCGCCTCTCGTACGGGCGGCGCGGTCGCGGTGCCGTATGACCCGTTGGAGGCAGGGCAGTTGCCCGATCGGCCGCCGTCCGCATGCGGCGTTCCCGGCCCTCCGGTACGCATGGATCATGGATTTCCACACCGGCCCTCAGGGGCCTCTCCGAGTACGCCCGCGCCTCGGGCGCGGCAGAGGTGGAGCGCGGCTGCGGCTCGTCGTGCCCGCCGCGGTCCTGGCAGCCACCTTGGGCCTGCCGTCCGGCAGCGCCTGGGCCGCGTCCGAGCCGCCACCGCCCGCCGCGAGCGGCGATGGCGACGACGCCGGGGCCCGCGGGGCTCCCGGGCAGCCCTCGGCTCCCGGCGAGGCGGCCGCGTCCGGCGACGACCTCGCCGACGGAATCGCTCTTGGGCCCGCGCACGAAGGCGCGGGCGAGGAGCCCCTGGCGGCACAGGAGGCGCAGCCCCCCGACGCACCGGACGCGGAGCCCGGTGCCGCGCCGTCCGCCGAGCCCTCCGCCGAATCCGTCATGGAGCCGGGCGGCCTGCTGTCCCTGCTGATGCCCGGCGCCGCACCGCCCGCACAACCTCCGTCGGCGTCACCGGCCGAGTCCTCCGCTGCGCCGCCCGGGCTGCCGGGCGACAGACCGCCTGCGGACCACATGGCCGCCCAGCTCTCGGATGCCGCCGCACCGGACGCGGAGCCCGCCCACCAGCAGCCGGACCCCGTCGGCGGACCGTCGGAGCCCAACGCCGAGTCCTCCGCCGTCGTCCCGCCCTGGCCGCAGGGCAGGCTGCCCGAGGATCCGGCTGCCCGGCCCATCCCGGGGCCGCCCGCTCAGCCGCAGGGGGGCGAGCGGGGCCAGCGCGGTGCGCAGCCTCCGGCGCCCGCGGACGCGCCCCGTAAGGAACCGGCCGCTGAGCCCCCGTCGGCCGGTGTCGAGCCGCCCCGGGAACCGGAGCGCCGCCCGTCCGCCAGGCCCAAGTTGCCGCGGGAGCACGAGCGTCGCCCGGCCGCCAAGCCCAAGTCGCCCCACAAACACGACCGTCGCCCGTCGACCAGGCCCAAGTCGCCCCGGGCGTCCCAGCATCGCGCAGCCGTCAGGGGCAAGACCTTTCGCAAGCCGCAGCGCCGACAACGGGCCGGAACGCTCATGAAGGCGGCCCGGCAGGTCGTCAGGCTGATCAACGCGAGGCGGGCCGCTGCCGGGTGCAGGCCGCTGCGGGTGAGCCCGGCCCTGTCCCGGGCCGCCACGAACCACGCGGACGTCATGGCCAGGTCCGGCATGCTGTCCCACACAGGCCCGGACGGTTCGCAGCAGACCACCCGGGCGGCACGCGTCGGTTATCGCGGCTGGTCCGTCCTCGGCGAGAACATCGCGCGCGGCCAGAAGAGCCCCTCCCAGGTGACCCAGGACTGGATGAACAGCCCCGGGCACCGGGCGAACATTCTCAACTGCGAGTTCCGGGAGATCGGTGTCGGAGTTCACAAGGGCCCCAGCGGACCCTGGTGGGCCCAGAATTTCGGTGCCCGGCGATAGCTCCGCCGCACCGCCGGCGACAGCCCCGCCTCACCGGTAGCGGAGGTACTTCCTCCGTACGGAGCGGAAGGCCTCAAGGCGCTCCTGCCAGGCCCCCGTCACCTCGTCCGTGTCCGCCCCGGCGTCGATCATGGTGCGCACGGCCGACGAGCCCGTCAGCTTGTCGATCCAGTTGTCCTGCCGCCACGCGAAGCCGCTCCACACCCGCTTCGCGGTGACGAGCAGGCCGATGCCCGTGCGCACCGGGTCGTACGCCTCCCGGTCGTGGACGTGCAACTGCACCCCGCCGATGGTCTTGCCCTGGAACTTCGAGAACGTGGGCGCGAAGTACGCCTCCCGGAAGCGGACCCCGGGCAGGCCGAGGGCGTTCGCGGCCTCCGCCCACCGGCGGTCGATGCCCTCCGCGCCGAGCAGCTCGAACGGGCGGGTGGTGCCGCGGCCCTCGGACAGGTTCGTGGCCTCGAACAGGCAGGTGCCGGAGTAGACCAGGGCGGTGTCCGGTGTCGGCATGTTGGGGCTCGGCGGCACCCACGGCAGCCCCGTGGCGTCATAGAAGTCCCCGCGCCGCCAGCCCGACATCTCCACCGTCTCCAGCTCGACGCCCTTGCCCGCCGCCTCCGGCACGAACTCGGCGTTGAACAGCCGCGCCAGCTCGGCCACCGTCATGCCGTGCGCCTGGGCGATCGGCTCGCGCCCGACGAAGGTCGCGTACGCCTTGTCGAGCACGGGCCCGTAGGCCTTCAGCCCGGTGACCGGGTTCGGCCGGTCCAGGACGACGATGCGCTTCCCGGCGAGGACCGCCGCGACCATGCAGTCGTAGAGCGTCCAGATGTAGGTGTAGAAGCGCGCGCCCACGTCCTGGATGTCGAAGACGACCGTGTCCACGCCCGACTCGGTGAAGATGCCGGCGAGTTCCCGCCCGCTCTTCTGGTACGTGTCGAAGACCGGCAGCCCGGTCGCGGGGTCGTCGTAGCGGCCCTCGGAGCCGCCTGCCTGCGCGGTCCCCCGGAAGCCGTGCTCGGGTCCGAAGACGGCGGTCAGATTCACCCGGTCGTCGGCGTGCATCACGTCCACGATGTGCCGGACGTCCGCAGTGATCCCGGTGGGGTTGGTCACCACGCCCACGCGCTGCTCGTCCAGCAGCCGGTAGCCGGTGGCCGCCAGCCGGTCGAAGCCGGTACGCAGCCGCTCGCCCCCGCAATGACGCTCGGCCCCGGCGGCCGGTCCCGAACCGGCCGCGAGCGCCCCCGCGGCCCCGGTGGCGGCCAGCAGGCTCCGTCTGGAGAGTTTCGGTTCCGGAGAAGTCGGCATGCTCACGCACGCTAGTGGTCCGCGTCCCCCGGCGGAACGACCACGGCAGCGGCGTTCCCCCTCTTTCCGAGTGACATACCGACTGGTTAGTCTGCTCGCAGGCCAGCCGCGCCGCCGCGCACAGTCGAGTCGAAGGAGCCGCGACGTGAAGACGCTGCATGATGCCGGAGTCGTCCTCACCGGAGCCGGGGGAGGTATCGGGGCCGCGCTCGCCCGCAGGTTCGCCGCCGAGGGCGCCCGGGTCGTCATCAACGACCTGGACGCCGACAAGGCCAAGGCCGTGGCGGAGGAGATCGGCGGCACGGCCGTGCCCGGTGACGCCTCGGGGATCGTCGGCGACGCGCGCGAGGCGCTGGGCGGGCGCATCGACGTCTACTGCGCCAACGCGGGGCTCGCCTCGCCCGGCGGACCGAACGCCGGAGAGGACGTATGGGCCGCCGCCTGGGACGTCAACGTCATGGCGCACGTGAGGGCGGCGCGCGAGCTGCTGCCCGAGTGGCTGGAGCGCGGCGCCGGCCGCTTCATCTCCACCGTCTCCGCGGCGGGCCTGCTCACCATGATCGGCGCGGCCCCGTACAGCGTCACCAAGCACGGCGCGCTCGCATTCGCCGAGTGGCTCTCCCTCACCTACCGCCACCGCGGCATCGACGTGCACGCGATCTGCCCGCAGGGAGTCCGTACGGACATGCTGACCGAGGCGGGCAGCGCGGGCGAGATCGTGCTGGCGCCGACCGCCATCGAGCCCGAGCAGGTCGCCGACGCCCTGTTCGACGCGATGGCCGAAGGCCGCTTCCTGGTCCTTCCGCACCCCGAAGTCGCCGGCTACTACGAGTCCCGCGTCACCGAGAACGACCGCTGGCTCTCCGGGATGAACTACCTCCAGCAGAAGTGGGAGGCGACCCGATGAGCACCGCGATCTACGCCGCCCAGCCCTGGCTGGCCCAGCTCACCGATGTCCAGCGGGCCCCGGCCACGCCGCCGGAGACCGTGCTGCACGCCTTCCGCGACGCCGTGCGCCGCTTTCCCGACCGCACCGCGCTGGCCTACTTCGACGGGCGGCTGAGCTACCGCGAGGCCGACGAGCTGTCCGACGGGATCGCGGGCCACCTCGCGGAGCGCGGATTCGCGCACGGCGACCGGCTGGCGCTCGTCCTGCAGAACACCCCGCAGTTCGTGCTGGCGCTGCTCGGCGCGTGGAAGGCCGGCGGCACGGTCGTGCCGGTCAACCCGATGTACAAGGACCGGGAGGTCGCGCACGTCCTCGCCGATGCCGAGGTGGCCGCACTGGTCTGCGCGGACCGCGCCTGGGAGGCGTACCTGCGCGACACCGCCGCCAAGTCCCCGGTCCGCATCGCCCTCACCACCAGCGACCTCGACCTCCAGACGCGGAACGACGAGCGGGTGCTGGGCGGTGCGCGGATACCGGTGCCCGCGGGTGCGGAGGACCTGCTCGACGTCGCACGCCGGGGCGCGGCCGCGCCGGGCGGCCGGGAGCTCGGGTCCGACGCCGTCGCGCTGATCAGCTACACCTCCGGTACCAGCGGCACCCCCAAGGGCGCCACGAACACCCACGGCAACATCGCCTACAACGCCGAGCGGCAGCACACCGGGCTCGACCTGCCCGAGGGCAGCACGTACTTCGCGCTCGCCCCGCTCTTCCACATCACCGGCATGGTGTGCGAGCTGTCGGCCTGTATCGCGAGCGCGGGCACGCTCGCCCTCGCCTACCGTTTCGAGCCCGGCGTCGTCCTCGACGCCTTCGCCGAGCACCGCCCCGCGTACACCGTCGGCCCGTCCACGGCCTTCATGGCCCTGGCCGCCCACCCCGCCTGTACGCCGGACCACTTCAGCTCCTTCCGGATCATCTCCTCGGGTGGTGCGCCGGTGCCGCCCGCGCTGGTGGAGAAGTTCCGGGCGGACTTCGGCCCGTACATCCGCAACGGCTACGGCCTCACCGAGTGCACCGCCCCCTGCGCCTTCGTCCCGCCCGGGAAGGAAGCCCCGGTCGACCCGGAATCGGGCACGCTGTCCGTCGGCCTGCCGGGCCCCGACACGGTCGTCCGGATCGTGGACGAGAGGGGCGAGGACGTGCCCTTTGGCGAGCAGGGCGAGATCGCGGTGCGCGGCCCGATGGTGGTGCCCGGCTACTGGCGGCTGCCGGAGGCGAGCGCGGCCGCGCTCCCGGACGGCGAGCTGCGCACCGGCGACATCGGCTTCATGGACGAGAACGGCTGGCTGTACGTCGTCGACCGCAAGAAGGACATGATCAACGCGTCCGGCTTCAAGGTGTGGCCGCGCGAGGTCGAGGACGTCCTCTACACCCATCCGGCCGTCCGCGAGGCGGCCGTGGTGGGCGTGCCCGACGCGTACCGCGGCGAGACGGTGAAGGCCTACGTCAGCCTGCGCCCGGGCGAGGCCGCCGAGTCCGGGGAACTGGCCGCGTACTGCAAGGAACGGCTCGCGGCCTACAAGTATCCGCGCGACGTCGAGATCCTGCCGGATCTGCCGAAGACGACAAGTGGGAAGATCCTCCGGCGGGAACTGAAATTGCGTTCTCACGCGTAGATGCACAGAACAAGCCACGAAACGAAAGGCGGGTGGCGGGAATGGCCAGGACGACGGACGGAGACGGCACCCCCGTCCCGCAGCGGCTTCTGGCCGCCGCCACCCGTCTCTTCGCTGACCGCGGGTACGACAAGACCTCCGTGCAGGACATCGTCGAGGCCGCCGGCGTGACCAAGGGTGCCCTCTACCACTACTTCGGCTCGAAGGACGATCTGCTCCACGAGATCTACGGGCGCGTGCTGCGGCTCCAGCAGGAGCGTCTCGACGCCCTCGCGGGCACGGACGCGCCCGTGGAGGAGCGGCTGCGCGCCGTCGCGGCCGATGTCGTGGTGACGACGATCGACAACCTCGACGACGCGTCGATCTTCTGGCGCTCGATGCACCACCTCGGCCCGGAGAAGCACAAGCAGGTGCGGGCGGAGCGGCGGCGCTATCACGAGCGGTTCCGGGCGCTGATCGAGGAGGGGCAGAAGAGCGGGGTGTTCAGCACGGCGACCCCGGCGGACCTGGTGGTGGACTACCACTTCGGGTCGGTCCACCACCTGTCGACGTGGTACCGGCCCGAGGGGCCGATGACGCCGCAGCAGGTCGCGGACCACCTGGCGGACCTCCTGCTCCGCGCGCTGCGGCCGTAATTCTCTCCCGCCGCGATGGCGAGAAGCCGACGGCGCGGGCCGGTGGTGCCGAATTGGCCGCGGCCACCGGGGCGTCCGGTTGGAGCGGTTTGTTTGGCACCGCCGGTCTGCGCTGTGGTGGTTGTGCGCCGTTGCGGCGGATGGAATGTGCCGCAGCGGCGAGAGGCTCGATGGCGCGGGCCGGTGGTGCCGAATTGGCCGCGGCCACCGGGGCGTCCGGTTGGTGCGGCTGGTTTGGCACCGCCGGCTTACGCCGTCGTGGTCGCGCGCCGTTGCGGCGGGATCTTCTTCGCCGCTGCGCGGCGGCAAGCCGGCACGGGAAGCGGCACGGGCCGGCGGTGCCGAGCCCGGCTGGCGCCACCGGCCCGTATGACGTGAGCAGACCCGCCGGGAGGGCTACACGTAGCGCTTCAGCTCGCGGCGGGCGAGTGAGCGCTGGTGGACCTCGTCCGGGCCGTCGGCGATCCGGAGCGTGCGTGCCGCGGCCCAGAGTTCCGCGAGCGGGAAGTCCTGGCTGACGCCGCCCGCCCCGTGCAGCTGCACCGCCTGGTCCAGGATGTCGACGACCGTCCGCGGCGTCGCGATCTTGATGGCCTGGATCTCCGTGTGCGCGCCCCTGTTGCCGACCGTGTCCATCAGCCAGGCCGTCTTCAGAACCAGGAGCCGAAGCTGCTCGACCGCCACGCGCGCGTCCGCGATCCACCCCTGCACCTGGCCCTGCTGGGCGAGCGGCTTGCCGAAGGCCTTACGGGACACCGCCCGGCGGCACATCAGCTCGATCGCCCGCTCCGCCATGCCGATCAGCCGCATGCAGTGGTGGATCCGGCCCGGGCCCAGCCGCGCCTGGGCGATGGCGAAGCCGCCGCCCTCCTCGCCGATCAGGTTGGAGGCCGGGACGCGCGCACCGTGGAAGACGACCTCGGCATGGCCGCCGTGGTAGTGGTCCTCATAGCCGTAGACCTGCATGGCGCGGCGGATCTCGACACCGGGGGTGTCGCGCGGCACGAGAATCATGGACTGCTGGCGGCGGACGTCATCGGAGTCGGGGTCGGTCTTGCCCATCACGATGAAGATGTTGCAGTCGGGGTGCATCGCGCCGGACGCGAACCACTTCCGGCCGGTGATGACGTACTCGTCGCCGTCCCGCTCGATCCGGGTCGCGATATTGGTGGCGTCGGCGGAGGCGACCTCGGGCTCGGTCATCGCGAAGGCCGACCGGATCTCCCCGGCGAGCAGCGGCTCGAGCCACTGCTTGCGCTGCTGCTCGCTGCCGAACTGGGTGAGCACCTCCATGTTGCCGGTGTCCGGGGCGGCACAGTTGAGCGCGGTGGGGGCCAGCTGCGGGCTGCGGCCGGTGATCTCGGCGAGGGGCGCGTACTGCAGATTGGTCAGCCCGGCGCCGTACTTCTCGTCCGGCAGGAACAGGTTCCACAGCCCCTGCTTGCGGGCCTCGGCCTTCAGGTCCTCCTGGACCGGCACGGTGAGCCAGGGCGAGGAGAGCTGGGCGCGCTGCTCCTCGGCCACCTTCTCCGCCGGGTACACGTACTCATCCATGAAGGCGAGGAGCTTCTGGCGCAGCTCCTCGGTGCGCGCGTCGAATGCGAAGTCCATGCGTGCTCAGCTTTCCTGAAGGGTGTTGAGGCCGTTGTCGATGAAGACCGGGACGAGATCGCCGATGCGGTCGAAGCCGGCGCCGACGGTCTGGCCGAGCGTGAAGCGATAGTGGATGCCCTCGAGGACGACCGCGAGCTTGAACCACGCGAAGGCGGTGTACCAGGAGACGGCGGAGGCGTCGCGGCCGGAGCCCGCGACGTACCGCTCGATCAGCTCGGCGGGATCCGGGTGCCCCGGCGCCCCGGCCGTCGTGCTGACCGGGGAGTCGGAGACGTCGATCCGCTGGCTGTACATCACCAGCAGGCCGAGGTCGGTGAGCGGATCGCCGAGGGTCGACATCTCCCAGTCGAGGATCGCCTTGATCCGGTCGTCCCCGCCGACCAGGACGTTGTCGAGGCGGTAGTCGCCGTGGACGACCGTGGGAGCGGGGGACTGGGGCATGGCCTTGCCCAGGGCGGCGTGCAGCTCGTCGATGCCGGGCAGCTCGCGATTCCGGGAGGCCTCGAGCTGCTTGCCCCAGCGGCGCAGCTGGCGGTCGAGGAAGCCCTCGGGGCGCCCGAAGTCCCCGAGCCCGGCCGCCTCAGGCTCGACTGCGTGCAGCTCGACGAGCGTGTCCACCAGTCCGAGGATCACCCCGCGGGTGCGCTCGGGCCCGAGTGCGGACAGCTGCTCGGCCGACCGGTACGGGGTCCCGTCCACGAACTCCATGATGTAGAAGGGCGACCCGATGACGGACTCGTCCTCGCAGAGCAGCAGCGGCTCGGGGACGGGCACGGCGGTCGCGTGCAGGCCGCTGATCACCCGGTGCTCGCGGCGCATGTCATGGGCGGTCGCGAGCACGTGCCCCAGGGGCGGGCGGCGGACGACCCAGCGGGAGGCCCCGTCGGTGACCGTGTAGGTGAGGTTCGACCGGCCGCCCTCGATGAGCTCGGCACTGAGCGGTCCCTGGACGAGTCCGGGGCGCTCGCGGTCCAGGTGGCCGCGCAGCTGCTCGAGGTCGAGTCCAGGGGGGTGATCGTTGCTCATCGAGGCACTCTCCTCCGTGGGAGACGGTTAGTCGGTAAGGCGAACACCCCTCATCATGCCGACCAGTCGGTATGGAGTCCAGTGAGCTGCAGCAACCATCTGGCGCCCGTAACGCATGCGTGAATAGAGTTCATGTATGGATACAGCGCTGATCATCGACGAGGTTCGGCTCACCCCGATACTGATCGCCGACCCGCCGCTGCTCAACACCCAGGGGGTGCACCAGCCGTATACGCCCCGCCTGGTGATCGAGGTCGTCACGCGCGGCGGTGTGACCGGCGTCGGGGAGACGTACGGGGACGGGAAGTACCTCGGCATCGCCCGCGCGCTGGCCCAGGTGCTGCCCGGCCGCTCGGTCAGCGATCTGAACGGGCTCTTCTCACTCGCCGCCGAGGTCTCCGGCGACCCCGCCGGGACGGCGGCCAGCGTGGACGCGGGCGGGCTGCGCGGCGTGCAGACCGCCGACAAGCTGCGGCTCTCGGTCGTCTCCGGCTTCGAGGTCGGGTGCCTGGACGCCCTGGGCAAGGCGCTCGGCCTGCCTGTGCACGCCCTGCTCGGCGGCAAGGTGCGCGATCGCGTCGAGTACAGCGCGTATCTCTTCTACCGCTGGGCCGAGCATCCGGACGGGTGCGAGCCGAGCGCGGGAATCGGGGCGCGGGACGACTGGGGTGCGGCGCTCGATCCGGAAGGGGTGGTGGCGCAGGCGCGGCGCTTCGAGCGGGACTACGGCTTCCGGTCCTTCAAGCTCAAGGGCGGTGTCTTCCCGCCGGATGAGGAGATCGCGGCGGTGCGCGCGCTCGCCGAGGCGCTGCCCGGCCGTCCGCTGCGCCTGGACCCCAACGGGGCCTGGTCCGTGGATACGTCGCTGCGCGTCGCCCATGAGCTGCGGGACGTGCTCGAATACCTGGAGGACCCGACCAGCGGCACGGAGCGGATGGCCGTGGTCGCGGCCCGTGCCGGGGTTCCGCTCGCCACGAACATGTGCGTCACCACCGTCCCCGAGATCCGGGAGGCCTTCAGGCGGGGCGCGGTCCAGGTGGTGCTTTCCGACCACCACTACTGGGGCGGGCTGCACCGTACGCGTGAACTCGCTGCGATCTGCCGCGCCTTCGGTGTCGGCCTGTCCATGCACTCCAACACCCACCTGGGCATCAGCCTCGCCGCCATGACGCACGTCGCCGCGACCGTGCCCAACCTCGACTACGCCTGCGACAGCCACTACCCCTGGCAGACCGAGGACGTCATCACCGCGCGGCACGTCTTCCGCGACGGGCGGCTCGAGGTCTCCGACGCCCCTGGCCTCGGCGTCGAGCTGGACCGGGACGCGCTCGCGGCGCTCCACAGGCGCTGGCAGGCCGACGACGGCACGATGCGGGAGCGCGACGACGCGGCCGCGATGCGCAAGGCCGACCCGGAGTGGATCACCCCGGCGGTCCCGCGCTGGTGAGGTTCGGGTCGTGCCCGCCGACACCCGGGGCTCAGGAGGGCGGGAGTTCGGCGAGCGCCCGGTCGGTGGTCTCCTCCGGGGTGCCGTCGATCGGGACCACCGCTCCGTTCTCGTCCTCCTCCAGCGGCTCCAGGTCGGCGAACTGCGAGCGCAGCAGGCGGGCCGGCATGAAGTGGTTCCTGCGGTCCGCAAGCCGGTGGGCGATCAGCTCGAAGGAGCCGCTGAGGTGGACGAAGAACGCTGCGGGCGCGGCCTGGGCGAGCCGGTCGCGGTACGCGCGCTTGAGCGCCGAGCAGCCGACCACCCCGCCGCCGGAGGTGTGGTCGGCCAGCCATACGCCGATGGCGTCGAGCCAGGGCAGACGGTCGGCGTCGTCGAGCGGAGTGCCGGCCGACATCTTGGCGACGTTCTCCGGCGGGTGGAAGTCGTCGGCCTCCGCGTACGGGACTCCGAGCCGGTCGGCGAGCCGCTCGCCGATCGTCGTCTTGCCCGCGCCCGACACGCCCATGACGACGACCAGGGGAGCGGCGCGCTTGGTCCGCTTGCGGGTCGTGGCCATGGGCCCCTCTGTCGTCCGGTGTCGCCTTGCATGGTCTTGTGACGCTTTGTCCGGCCAGGCTAGCCCGGGACGTCCGCCGTATCGCGGTTCCACCCCTGTGCCTCGACGAACGCGTCGCCGTACTCGTCGGCCGACCGCCCGAGCGCGCGAAGCGGCTCCAGCAGGCTCCGGCCCAGCGCCGTCAGGCTGTACTCCACGCGCGGCGGCGCCTCGGCGTACACCCGGCGCGACACCAGCCCGTACCCCTCCAGCCGGCGCAGCGTCTCGGTGAGGACCTTGGCGCTGATGCCGCCGACCGCCTCGCGCAACTCGCCCGGCCGGTAAGGGCCGTGGTCCAGCGCGTACAGCACGACCGCGTTCCAGGTGTTGCCGATCAGATCGATGCCGAGCCGTGCGCGGCAGTCGGCGAAGTAGCGCTCCGAGGCTTTGGCGCTCTGCGTCACAAGTCTCCTCCTGACGGCCGCCGTTGGGCACCAAAGGGTGCCTATCGGCTTTCCTGCCGTTCCTTTCGCACACGCTACGTGAGCCACATGAGAGGGGAAGCGATGAGGATCGGGATTCTGGGCACCGGCGACATGGCCGACGCGCTGGGCACCCACTGGGCGCGGGCCGGGCACGAGCTGCTCATCGGCGGCCGTACGCCGTCGCGCGCCGCCGCGCTGGCCAAGCGCATCGGCCCGCGGGCCCGGGCGGCCGGAAGCCTGCGCGAAGCGGCCGAGTACGGCGAGGCGGTGCTGCTCGCGGTCGCGTGTCCGGCGCTGACCCGCGCGCGATGCTGCCGCCGCTGATGCCCGGGACGGAGGCCGCATAGCGGGGGCCGCGGGAGAACGGCGCGACCCCCGGGGGGCCGCGCGGTGGTGCACTGGGCGTCACGCCCACGCCTCCGCGCGACCCGACGCCGCCCAGCCCGCCGCGGCCGTACCGCTGGACCCTGCGGCTGCCGAACCCCGACCGAGGCGGAGTGGGACGCTTTCCTCGCCCACTTCGAGAAGCGGAAGGTGTCCATCGGCACGTGCGCAAGCGCCTTCGGAACCCCTTGCACCATGAGCACGCTTGTGTCAGATGCTCACTCCTTCGACCGGATCCGGCCCAACGGGCACGGCTGGTCGACATCCGCGACAACCTGATCGCCCGCATCGCCGAAGCCGAGCGGGAAGGCCGGCTCGGAGAAGTCGAAGGACTACAGGTCAGCCTGGTCGCAGCAGAAGAGAAGATCGCCCAGCTCGATGCCCGCCAGAGCGCAGGTCATCGAAGGTGTTCCTCGAAGTCCCCTCGTTCGATCAAAGCGGAGCTCGAACGGGCGGTGAGCCATGATCACGAGTCGACGCCTGGAGCCTGACCGCCCCCGTTTGGATGCGGTCATGTGCGTGGTCAGACAGCCCCTGCCTAGGCTTTGCGGGCGAGCAGTTGAACCTCCTGGAACTGCCGTCGGTCGGTGGGCTGAGGCTCGCGAACCATCCGGGCTACCTCGGCCAACTCGGACTTGCGCAGCATCGCGGCGAGGTGATCCGGCGACCACCGATAGGCCGGCGCGACTGCGTGATCGAAGACCTGCGTCGGGTGAGATGGATCATCACTGGCGGAAAAGCCGACCAGGAGGTGGCCGCCAGGTGCCAGCACACGGTGGAACTCCGCCAAGATGACGGGGAGTTCTTGCGGCGGAGTGTGAATGATGGACCAACGTGAGAGTACGCCGCCCAGCACGCCGTCAGCGATGTTCAACGCGGCCATCGAGCCCACGTCGAACCGCAGACCCGGATAGGTCTGTCGAGCCAACTTGATCATCGCAGGAGAGGCATCAACGCCAAACGCCACCAGCCCTAACTCGTCCAGATAGGAGGTGATATGGCCAGGTCCACAGCCCAGGTCCGCGACCTGTCCGTCGCTACTCGCGCTTACAACCTCGGCGAAGGCACTCAAGATCGCGCGGTCCAGGGGTCTGTCACGCAGCTCGCCGCGGAACAGCTGCGCATACACGGGGGCAGCAGCGTCGTAGGCCTCGCGAGTGGCACTGAGGGCATCGTGTTCGACCATGCTCGCGACAGTAGTTCCTGGCGCTGAGACGAGCCGAGAGAATCGCGATCTTCACTCCCGGGCCGTCGTCCTCGGCATGCCGACCTTTCCGTCAGATCGCTGCCGGCACCAGCACTGCGGACCAGCCGTGACCGACATGGTCCGGCCGGGTGGAGTACTCCGTCGTGCGACTCGCGGCTTTCGCCTGAGCGTGGCGTCATGGAGAGCACGGCGCCGCCTCACACCAGGCGCGTCAGGTGCGCCAGCGGTGTGCGTATCCTTCCCGCAGCGGTCCGCCGAGCAGGTCGAGCACCTGCTCGACCGCAGCCGCCAACGGGCTGGGGTCGGCGTGTTGGGCCACAGCCTGATGGCCATCGAGCAGGGCCTTGCCCCGTACCGGGTCTGCACTCAGCAGTCTGCGAGGCAGCCACTTGCCGATGCCCGTCCAGGCGCTGTGGTAGGCGCTGAGCAGGTGCGCTGCCTCTCGCAGGGTGAAGTCGGCAAGGGAAAGCTGTTCATACCTGTTGGCCGACGGGGTGTCGACCAGGTCGTCCATGAAGCAGGTGAGGCCGTAGCGACCTCGCTCCCATTCCGCCGGGGTGAGCGGAGGAGGACCGGCCGCGAGCACCGCTCGGGCCTGTTCGCATGTACGGGACAGGTGGCCGTAAGGGTCCATCAAGGGCAAGCCCTGGTCATAGATGAACAGGACCGTGCCCCGACGGCGGGCTCTGTCCCACTCGAAGAATTCCGGCACGTCCACAAGGGTGTTCAGGAACAGCTCGGCCGGGCGGCCCTCATGGCGTATCACCTCACGGCGGCTGGCCTCCGAGTCCGGCAGGAGGATGGCCACGTCCAGATCGCTGGTCGGAGTGGCACAGCCCCGGGCAGCCGAGCCTCCCAGCACGGCGCCCAAAGCGTGCGGGAAGTGGGTGGTGACCAAGCGCAGAGCTTGAGCAGCCAGGGTTTCTTGATCATTCATGGGCGCTCATCGTGCCAGCCCCGAGGTGCGCTTGCCAGGGGCCTCGGTCTTGGCACTGGTCCCCTGGTTCAGAGAAGGTTCCGCGAGCACCTCGCCTCGGACGGGCTCGAGCCGTACGCGCTGGCGCGCCGCAAGCGGCCGATCGACCTGGTCGATGTCGTGGCCCAGGGCCGGACGTTCGACACCGTGCACCGCGCCCTCGCGGAGTGGATCGAGGAGAGCCGCGACCCCTGGCCGGTGATCCTCCCCCTGCCGCCGGCCTCAGCGCAGGAGGGGCCCAAAACTGCGCTGCGTCGGGGTCACGCCCCGGGGTGGGACCGGCCCGAACCACGAGCGCCGGCAGCAGCAGGAGGACACGCGCGCGTGAGTCCGGACGCTGCGGCAGGACACGTCGTCAACGTCTCGATGGACCGGGGCGTCTGGAGCCCGCTCGCCGACCGCCAGGTCAAGGTGAACCGCTCCTTCCCCGCCTCCCGCTGGTTCGAGGAGGGCATCGGGCGGGCGCGACGCCACGACCGGCGGGACTACCTGGTGCGGATGATGAGCCGCGAACCGGGGTTCGCGGACCGCGCGGTCCGGAGGCCGGCGACGGTTCTTCGCTCCGGAGGGCGCAGAACTCGCGCCGTCGGTCGGGTGCGCGCGGATCAGAACAGCAGCGCCGTGCCGAACGCGGCGATCGCGACCGCGCAGCCCGCGGCAGCCGCTGCCGCCCGCGGGGACAACAGGGGCGGCACGGGACGGTGCGGCGCCGGGCTGGGCGGACGGTGCGGCGCCGGGGGACCGTACGGCACCGGGGGACCGTATGGCACCGGCGGCTGAGGCTGCGGCGCGGACAGCGCGCGGATGCGCGCGTGCGCCACGCCCAGAAACGCCGTCAACGCCAGGACCACGAACACGACCGCCACGATGCCGAGCGGCGACACCCCGCCGTACAGCGCGAGCCGCACCGCCAGCACCGCGACCACCGTGCACGCCAGGGTCGTACGCCGCCACGCCAGCCGCGTGCGCTCCGGCTGCAGCCCCGGATCGCGCGCGGCTCGCGCATCCCGCTCGGCCCGCGTCATCAGTCGGCCCAGCCGGCGGCCACGGCGACCACCATCACCACCGCCATCGCGCCGACCGTCAGCGCCAGCAGCGAGGGGAAGCGGGACACCGGCAGATCCTCGCCGCGCCGCATGGCCAGTTCGCAGCGCACCCAGTGATGGACCGCACGCACCGCGCACATCGCGCCGACCGCGAGCAGCAGCAGGGCGAGCGTGACGCGCAGCGTCCGGTGCAGATCCGGCAGGAACTGGGCGACCGCGAAGCCGCCGCCCACGAGCGCGAGGGCCGTCCGCAGCCAGGCCAGGAAGGTGCGCTCGTTCGCCAGCGAGAAGCGGTAGTCGGGCGTCTCGCCCTCGTCGCCGATCCGTGCGGGCGCCCACCACAACCGGGCCGCGGCGGTGGCCGCCCGCAGCCTTCCGGGCAGGGCCTTCACGGGAACGATCACGACCGGCACACTACCGGCCGCGCCACTCCAGCAGCCTCCGGTACGCCTCCAGGCCGTCCGGAACCCACTCCCAGCGCGGCAGGCGCTCCGCCAGCTCCTCGTCGGTGAGGAAGGTGTGCCAGGCCACCTCCTCGGCCTGGGGGTTGACCGGCAGCGGGCACCGGACCTCGTGGACGTACGACCACCAGGTGTGCTCGGGCGACTCGTAGAGGAACTTGAACAGCGGTACGGGGGAGGGGAGTCCGGTCACGCCGAGCTCCTCCTCCGCCTCGCGCAGCGCCGCGTCCTCGTACGACTCGCCGGCGCCGACGACACCGCCGACGAACATGTCGTAGCGGGACGGGAAGACGAGTTTCCCGGCGGTCCTGCGGTGGACGAAGATCCGGCCGTCGGCGTCGCGCGCGAGGATGAACACGCAGCGGTGCCGCAGCCCTTGCACGTATGCCTCGCCGCGCGGCGCCTGCCCGACGACCCGGTCCTGCACGTCCACGATGTCCAGCAGCTCCTCAGCGGAGCGCGACGCCTGCTGCTCAGCCATGCGGCCATCCAAGCAGACGAGGGCGGCTGCGGCAGCGCGGCCGGAGCCGCGGTGCCCGGTTAGTCGTCCTCGGCCTCGTCCGCGTGCTCCTGCCGGGCGGCCGTGCCTCGGGTGCGGTGTTCGCCACCCGCCCGCCCCATATAGGGAGGGCGGGTGAGAATTCCGGCGCGCAGCGCGGCCATGCGCCGCAAGGTGGCAGGGCGCCGCGTGGCCGCGCGCGCCGACATGGCGCTCGGCCAGCGCGTCAGGGAAGCCAGTCGTGGGCGCGGCCTGGAGTCGGACGGCGTCCCGGTGGTCCAGCGCACCGGCACGCGGCCCACGTCCGCACCGCCCCTGCCCGCGGCGCGGTCGGACGCGCTCCCCACCTGGGCCGCTCGCCGCGCGTCACGCGGGGCCCGGCGGGCGGCTGTCCGGCCCTCGCCGGTGGTGGGCGATGCCGCCTGCGGGGCGGAGGAACCGGCGCCTCGCACGGGCGCCGCGGCGACATCGGAGGGGCCCTGGGGCTCGGGCAGTACGAGCAGCAGCGCCGAGGCCACCGCCACGGCCGAGACCATCACGGCCTCCGCCGCGCGCCTCCGCCCGTAAGCCCGCCCGTACGGCCGTCCGTAATCCCGCCCGTACGGCCGTCCGTAACCCCGCCTGTACGGTCGTCCGTAACCGCGCCCGGCTCCGCCGCGGGCCCGCCCCGGCCGGAGAACCTCCCCCTCGATGACCGCCGCGGTCCCCGCCCGCCCCGGCTCGAGGGGCTGCGGGGCGGGGATCACCCGCGTCGGGCGCAGCACGCGCCGCCGCTGCTCAGGTGCACGCTCAGCCTCAGCCATGCGCCAGGATGATTCACAGAGCGCCGACCACTGTCCAGTCCCCCAAATCACCAACTCCCGCTCATTCACAGAGAGTTGAGCCCAGTGGCCTGCGTTTCCACAGCCCACGGCCCCGCCCCACGAACGGTGGACACCGTCGTTCAACAGGTTGACGCCGTGTACAACTGTCCAGAAGATCGTACGCAGCGGTAACGGCCGCGCACCTGTCGCGCTTCGACGAGGCGCCCTCCGGCGAGGATGGAACGATGGCGATGGCGTACGACGCTGATGTGATCGTGATCGGGGCAGGTCTCGCGGGTCTGGCGGCCACCGCGGAACTCGCCGACGCCGGCCGCCGCGTCATCCTCCTCGACCAGGAGCCCGAAGCCTCGCTCGGCGGCCAGGCCCACTGGTCCTTCGGCGGGCTCTTCTTCGTCGACTCGCCCGAGCAGCGCCGTATGCGCATCCGCGACAGCCACGACCTCGCCTGGCAGGACTGGCTGGGCACGGCCGCCTTCGACCGCGAGGAGGATCACTGGCCGCGCCGCTGGGCCGAGGCCTACGTGGACTTCGCCTCGGGGGAGAAGCGGGCCTGGCTCCGCGCCCAGGGCGTGCGGATCTTCCCGGTCGTCGGCTGGGCCGAGCGCGGCGGCTACGAAGCCACCGGGCACGGCAACTCCGTACCCCGCTTCCACATCACCTGGGGCACGGGCCCCGGCCTCGTCGCGCCCTTCGAGCGGCGGGTGCGCGCCGCGGCCGAGCGCGGACTGGTGGAGCTGCGCTTCCGGCACCGGGTCACCGGCCTCTCGCGCACGGCGGGCACGGTGGACACCGTGACCGGCGAGGTCCTGGCGCCCAGCGGCGCCGCACGCGGCACCGCGAGCAGCCGCGAGGTCACCGGCTCCTTCGAACTGCGCGCCCAGGCCGTGATCGTCACCTCCGGCGGCATCGGCGGCAACCACGACCTCGTACGCCGCAACTGGCCCGAGCGCCTCGGTACACCCCCGGAGCGGATGCTCTCCGGCGTGCCCGCGCACGTGGACGGCGAGATGCTCGGCGTCGTCGAGTCCGCGGGCGGTCGGCTGATCAACCGCGACCGGATGTGGCACTACACCGAGGGCATCGAGAACTGGAACCCGATCTGGGCCAAGCACGGGATACGCATTCTGCCGGGCCCCTCCTCGTTGTGGCTCGACGCGCGCGGGCAGCGGCTCCCGGTGCCGCTGTTCCCGGGCTTCGACACCCTCGGCACGCTCGAGCACATCATGAAGACCGGCTACGACTACACGTGGTTCGTCCTCGACCAGCGCATCATCGGCAAGGAGTTCGCGCTGTCCGGCTCCGAGCAGAACCCCGATCTGACGGGACGCAGCATCCGCGACGTGATCGGCCGGGCGCGCGCCGACGTGCCGGGCCCGGTCAGGGCGTTCATGGACAACGGTGTCGACTTCGTCGTCGAGAAGGACCTCTCCGCACTCGTCCGGGGCATGAACGCCCTCACCAAGGAGCCGCTGATCGACGAGGCGGAGCTGCGCCGCGAGATCACCGCGCGCGACCGGGAGATCGCCAACCCGTTCACCAAGGATCTTCAGGTCATGGCCATCCGCGGCACCCGCAAGTACCTCGGCGACAAGCTCATCCGTACCGCGGCCCCGCACCGCATCCTCGACCCCAAGGCCGGACCGCTGATCGCCGTACGGCTGCACATCCTGACCCGTAAGTTCCTTGGCGGGCTGGAGACCGATCTGTCGTCCCGGGTGCTGGGCGAGGGCGGCGATCCGCTGGCCGGCGTCTACGCGGCGGGGGAGGCGGCGGGATTCGGCGGCGGGGGAGTGCACGGCTACCGCTCGCTCGAGGGCACCTTCCTCGGTGGCTGCCTCTTCTCCGGGCGTACGGCGGGCAGGGCGGCGGCGAAGGCCGTCGGGTAGCCCCGACTGCCACCGGTCCAGACCAGGTGTCGGTTCGGCACGTGGCGCAAAGAGCCTGGTCGTGGTCGGGGGATGAGTCCAACATTGCCGGAAATGACATGGAGTTGCGGAGCTTATGGGGTTCCTTTCCGGCCTTGACGCGGAGCGGTGACTACCGGTTTGCTGTGCGTGATCATTGGCCATTGGTGGGGCGTGACCAACCCCGCCGGATGCGACCGTCGTTATCGGGCAGGACGCCCCCGCAGGGGCAGAAAGTGGCGTGCCGCCGTGGAGGAAGCTCGCGGATGACTCCCCCTCCGCCTCCCCTCGGCCGATCTCGGCACAGGGACGGCCTGAGCTTCGACCCCGCACTCGACGACACCGCGCTCGCGAGTGCGCGCGATTCGCTCGCCCAGGGCAGATGGGCCGAGACCCGGTTGCTGCTCGCCCAGACCGGTGACGACTGGGACCGCCGCGGGCACCGTATCGTCGTCCTCGCCGAGAGCCCCACGAGCGCTGCCTGGGCCGAGGAATGGCAGCTGGCCGAGCCCGACAGCGCCGCCGCCGCAACGCTGTTGGCCTGCGCCACCGTCTTCCGGGCGCTGCGCGGCAAGGCGAGCCGGGACGCCGCGCGCGCGGCGTGCCGGGCCGCGGCGCGCATGGCGCCCGCCGATCCGACACCCTGGCTCGCCCTGCTGATCCTCGCCCGCCGCACCGGCACCGACGACGAGCGGCTCCAGGTCTTCGACCAGGTGCGCGGCCGCCATCGCGATCACCACCACGCCCACCATCTGATGACGGCCTGCCTGGCGGAGCGTCAGCAGGGCGAGGGCGACGACCCGTTCCACGAGGTGTACGACTTCGCGTACTGGGCCGCGGAGCAGGCCCCCGCGGACTCGCCGCTCGCCGTGCTGCCCGTGGTCGCGCACACCGAGCGCTACCGCGTCCTGGCCGAGGCCGGGATCGAGCCCGCCGACCCCGCGCGGTCCCGGCACTGGACGACCCGCAGGGCCCGGCAGGCGATGAAGGCCGCCTTCGACTGGTGGCTCGAGTGGGAGGGCGAGGATCACCCCCGCAACAAGGTCGACCTCAACTACCTCGCCCACGCGAAGGTTTACGAGGGGCGGACGGCCGAGGCCGCCGCCCTGTTCAACCGGATCGGGCCGTACGTCACCACCGCACCCTGGTCCTATCCGGACCGCGATCCGAGGAAAGCTTTCCGCACCGCGCGCCGCGCCGCGCTCGGCTCCTCGTAGCGCCCGCGACGCACCGCCCCGCGCACCACCCAGCACCACACCGCACCACCCCCGCCCCCACCCACCTCCAGGGAAGGACATCCCCGCCATGCTGACGGGCAACAGCACCGAGATCAGCACGTTCAAAGGCCAGGACAGAGCGCTGCGCGCCGACCGGATCGGGATGGCAGGGCTCCTGCTGTCGGTGCTCGCGGCCAGCGCGCCCCTGATGGTGGTGGCCGGCGTCATGCCCACCACATTCGCGGTGATGGGCATCGTCGGGCAGCCGCTGCTGTTCGTCATCCTCGGCGTCGTGCTGGCGCTCTTCGCCTTCGGCTACGCCGAGATGAGCCGTCATGTGCACAACGCCGGTGCCTTCACCGCGTACATCGCCCGCGGCCTCGGCGGAACCGCGGGCGCCGGGGCCTCCGTCGTCGCTCTGGTCGCCTACAGCGCCATGCAGGTCGGTGTCTTCGGCATCTTCGGCTTCGAGATATCGGCGCTGCTCGCCGAGCACTTCGACGTCACCGTCGCCTGGTGGATCCCGGGCCTCGCGGGCGTGGCGCTCATCGGCGTACTCGGCTGGCTGAAGATCGACCTCAACGTCAGGGTGCTCGGTGTGCTGCTGCTCATCGAGGTCGCCATGGTCCTGATCTTCGACATCGCCGCGCTCGCCGACCCGGCCTCCGAGGGCCTGTCCGCGCACGCCTTCAACCCCGAGACGCTGTCCGGCGCCGGGCTCGGCACCGCCCTGGTGTTCTGCATCGCCAGCTTCGTCGGATTCGAGCAGCCCCCCGTCTACGCCGAGGAGACCAGCCGCCCCCAGGTCCTCGTCGCCCGGGCCACGCTCCTCGTCGTCGCCTTCGCCGCCGTCTTCTTCGCGCTCGGCTCCTGGGCGCTCACCGTCGCCGCGGGACCGTCCGACGTCGTCGCCGCGTCGCAGAAACAGGGCCCCGGGCTGCTCTTCTCCCTCACCGAGGCCAGGCTCGGCGCCGGATTCACCGACGCACTCCACCTCTTCTTCGTCACCGGCATGTTCGCCTGCCTGCTCAGCTTCCACAACGTCGTCGCCCGGTACGCCTTCGCCATGGGCCGCGAGGGCCTGCTGCCCTCCCCTTTCGGCCGCACCAACCGGGCCAGCGGCGCCCCCGCCTACGGCTCGCTGCTGCAGACCGCCGTGTCCCTGATCGTCGTCGTGGCGTTCGCGGTCGGCGACGACAAGCCGGCCGGTGACCCCACAGCGCCCGTACTGCAGTTGTTCACCTGGGGAGGCAACGTCGGTGCGCTCGGCGTGATCGTCCTCCTCGCGACCACCTCCTTCGCCGTCATCGCCTTCTTCGTCCGCCGCGGTGCCGCCCGCGTCCAGGCCTGGCGCATCGCCTCCTCCGCCGTCGCCGGAACTGCCCTGGTCGTGATCGCCGTGTACGCGGTGAAGGACTTCGACGTGCTGCTGGGCGCCGACCCCGGCTCCTCGCTCAGCTGGATCCTGCCCGGCATCATCGGGGCCGCCGTGGTCCTCGGCGTCGCCCTCGGCCTCGTCCTGCGCGCCGCCAAGCCCGAGGTGCATGCCCGTATCGGCCTGGGCAACCAGGCGTTCCAGCTGGAGAAGGCCGCGGAGTCCGCTTCCGCGAAGGGCGCACCCACGACCGGGGCATGATGGTGGGCGCTCGCGGCGCGCCGCGGACGGCGGGCCCGCGTCCTGCCTCATCCGAACCGCCTCCGTCCGAACCGCCCTCCGAACCGCCTCCGTCCGAACCGCCCTCCGAACCGCCTCCGTCCGAACCGCCTCCGGGCCGCCGGACCGTCACTTCACCGTGAACGACGGTCCGACGGCCCGTGGGCGGCGACATCACCCCAAGGACTCGCCCACCGCGATGGCGACCCCGCCGTACGCCGGGTCCGGGTCACGCTGCTGGAGACCGGCCCCGGCAACCCGGCGGGCAACGCCTTTACCGTGCGCGCCACGCCGATCGCCGAGAGCGCGGACGGCGGCCGCCTCGCGGACCCCTTGGCGGGGCGCCGTTGGCGGGTTCATCAATCCCGGCTCCCTGAACCGGATGGGCAAGCCCGTCGCGTACACCCTCATACCGGACCCCCCCATCCCGTACTGCTCGCTCAGCCGGACTCGGACGTGGCGAAGCGCGTGGTGTACGGCACCAAGCACCTGTGGGTGACGCGCGGGTGGCCCGATCGCCGCTACCCGGCGGGCGACTACCCGAACCCACCCGTTCCGCCCCGCGGAACGAATGCCCACCACCCGGTATGACGGAAGTCTGACGGCTGCCCGTGGCCACTGGCCCCGCGCAGCCATTGAGTGCTCGAATCATGGGGTGGACCCTGAAGAAGAACCCACCGCCGCCGAAGAACGCCCCGCGGCCGACGGCCGCGGCGCGCCCGTCGGCCGCCGCATCGTCCTCGGCATGCTCGGCCTCGGCGCAGCCGGCATCGCAGCCGGACCGTATCTCCAGGACCGGCTCGACTCCGTCCTGGGCGCCGCCGCCGAGAAGGACCCCACGGGCGTGACCGGGCTGTTCCCCGGCAGCGGAGGCTTCCGCTACTACTCCGTCGCCTCCTCCGTCGCCCACCGCGGCGAGCGGGACTACCGCCTGACCGTCGGCGGACTCGTCGAACGCCCCGCCGCCTACACGCTCGCCGAGCTCCGCGCCCAGCCCCAGGACCGGCTGGTCCGCGACGTCCAGTGCGTCACCGGCTGGCGCGTGCCCGGCACGCCCTTCGAGGGCGTACGGCTGTCCCGGCTGCTCGACGCGGCGGGCGTACGGCCCGGGGCCACCGCCGTCCGCTTCACCTGCTTCGACGGCACGTACAGCGAGAGCCTCACCCTCGAACAGGCCCGCCGCTCCGACGTCCTGGTCGCCCTGCGCATGCAGGACAAGCCGCTCACCCACGCGCACGGCGGCCCGGCCCGGCTGTACGCCGCCCCCATGTACTTCTACAAGTCGGCGAAGTGGCTCTCCGGCATCGAGCTCACGCGCGCGGTGCGGCCCGGTTACTGGGAGCTGCGCGGGTACGACGTCGACGCCTGGGTCGGCCGGTCGAACGGACGCGACGATGCCCCCACTGCCTGACCAGCCGGAGACCGAGAAGACCGAGGCCGGGACCGCGAGCGGGGCCGGGACCGCGACCGGGACCGCGGCCGGGACCAAGACCGCGACCGCGATCGGACGCCCCGCCGTACGCGTCCGCCGCTTCACCCGCGCCGAGCGCTGGGTCCACCGCGCCACCGCCGCCCTCATGGGCCTCTGCATCCTCACCGCGGGCTGCCTCTACCTGCCCTCCCTCGCCGAACTCGTCGGCCGCCGCGCCCTGGTGGTCACCGTCCACGAGTGGTCCGGGCTGCTGCTCCCCGCGCCCTTCCTGCTCGGCCTCGCCTCCCGCGCGTTCCGGTCCGACCTGCGCTTCCTGGGCCGGTTCGGCCCGCACGACCGGCGCTGGCTGCGCGCCGCGCTGCGCCGCGACCACCGCCCCTCGGCTCGCCCGGCGGGAAAGTTCAATGCCGGACAGAAGCTCTACGCCGCGTACGCCGCGGGCGCCGTCCTCGTCATGCTCGGCACGGGACTGCTGATGTGGTTCACCGGGCTGGCGCCTCTGGTCTGGCGCACCGGAGCGACATTCGTCCACGACTGGCTCGCGCTCGCCCTCGGCGCCGTGGTCTGCGGGCACATCGGGATGGCGCTCTCCGATCCGGAGGCCCGCCGCGGTCTGCGCACCGGAACCGTCGACCGCCGGTGGGCCGCCCGCGAGCACCCTCTGTGGCGCCCGCCGGCCGGTCCGGACCCGGAAGCAGAGCCCGGCCCAGGACCGCAAGGTGTCGAACCCACATAGTTGCGCCGCGAGTTGTGTCCCGGCATCTATGCAGCAGACCAACCAGCCGGTAGCTTGCCCTCTCGGCCACTTACTCGGCACAGCACGGATCGCCCGGCAGGTGCCCGGGCAGGGGGGGAGGTGCGGTGTGCGCGAACTCGGCCTTCCTCCCCTGGTGGAGCCCCTGAAGTCGGGAGGCCTCGCCGACGCGGTGTACGAGAACGCCGACCGCAGCCCGGCCCTGCCCCAGTTCTCCCGGCGCGAGGACCCCGCATCCCCCGAGTGGACCCCCGTCACGGCGGCCGCGTTCCGGCAGGAGGTGCTGGACGTCGCCAAGGGCCTCGTCGCCGAGGGCATCCGCTTCGGCGACCGGGTCGCGCTGATGTCCCGCACCCGCTACGAGTGGACCCTGTTCAGCTTCGCCGTCTGGTCCATCGGCGCCCAGCTGGTCCCGGTCTACCCCACCTCTTCCTCGGAACAGGTGCACTGGATGCTCTACGACTCGAAGGCCGCCGCCATCGTCGTCGAGCACGAGGATCACGTCATGACGGTCGGGGCCGTGTGCGACGGCCTGCCCCTCCGCCGCATCTGGCAGCTGAACGCGGGCTGCGTAAGGGAACTGACCGAGCAGGGGCGCGGGGTCCCGGATGCGCTGGTGCTGGGCCGGCGGGCGTCCGTACGCCCCCAGCTGGCCGCCGCCATCACGTACACCTCGGGAACCACCGGCAGGCCCAAGGGCTGCGTGATCACCCACAGCAACCTCGCGGTCGACTGCGACACGCTCCTCGCCGGCTGGAGCTCCCTGCTGGCCGAGCCCGGCGAGCAGCCCTCCGTCCTCGCCTTCCTCCCCCTCTCGCACATCTACGGCCTGATGATGCAGGTCGCCTGCGTGCGCGGCGGCGTCCGTCTCGGTCACCAGCCCGACATCACCGCCGATGCGCTGCTCCCCTCCCTCAGAACCTTCCGGCCGACCTTCATCTACGCAGTGCCGTACGTCTTCGAGAAGATCTACAACCGGGCGCGCAGAAGCGCGGAGGAGGCCGGCCGGCTGCAGCTGTTCGACCGGGCGGTCGAGGCGGCGGTGCGCTATGCGGAGGCCGTGGAGCGGCGGGGCCTGGGCACCGGAGCGGGCCCGACGCCCTCGCTCCGGGTCCAGCACGCGCTCTACGAGCGGTCGGTCTACGAGGGCATGCGGGCGGTCCTCGGCGGCCGCGCCCGGTACGCGATGTGCGCCGGGTCGCCGCTCGACCGGAACCTGGGACTGCTGTTCGCGGGCATCGGAATCACCATCTACGACGGGTACGGGCTCACCGAGTCCTCGGGAGGAGTGACGGCCCAGCCGCTGGGCCGCGTCAAGTTCGGCACCGTCGGCCGCCCGCTGCCCGGATGCTCGATCCGTATCGCCTGGGACGGGGAGATCCTGGTGCGGGGTGACCAGGTCTTCGCCGGCTACCTCGACGACCGGACCGGTACGGAGGCGGTGCTGCGCGACGGCTGGCTCCACACCGGCGACGTCGGATCCCTCGACGACGAGGGCTATCTGACGATCACGGGGCGCAAGAACGACATCATCAAAACCAGCGGTGGGAAGAGCGTCGCCCCGGCGGTGCTGGAGGAACGGCTGCGGGCGAACCCGCTGGTCTCGCGGTGCCTGGTGGTGGGCGACAACCGGCCGTTCATCAGCGCGCTGATCACCCTGGACCCCGAGGCCCTCGATCACTGGAAGCGGCTGCACCGCAAGCAGGGCCTGGACATCCGGGCGCTGACGGCGGACGAGGAGCTACGCGAGGAGATCCAGCGCGCGGTGCTGGCGGCGAACACCGCGGTCTCGCGGGCCGAGTCCATCCGCGCCTTCCGGATCCTGCCCGCCGAGTTCAGCGCGTCGGAAGGCCTCATGACGCCGTCGCTGAAGCTGCGGCGCGCCGCCATCGTGAAGGCCTACGCGCGGGAGATCAACGAGCTGTACGCGGCCCGCCCGGCCAAGTGAGCGACCGCGGAAGAGGGGAGGGGAGCTTCAGCCCGACCAGGTCCACTCGGCAACCTCGGGCAGGTCCGTGCCGTGCTCCCTGACCCACGTGTGGTGGCGGGCGCGGGCGTCCTCCATGGCCTGCCGTACGCCGATGGCGCGCACGCCCAGGCCCGGGACGCGGTCGATGACGTCCATGACGAGCCGGTAGCGGTCCAGGTCGTTGCGGACCACCATGTCGAACGGCGTGGTCGTGGTGCCCGACTCCTTGTAGCCCCGCACGTGCAGATGCGGATGCCCGGCCCGGCGGTAGGCCAGGCGGTGGATCAGCCACGGGTAGCCGTGGTACGCGAAGATCACCGGCCGGTCGCGGGTGAACAGCGCGTCGTACTCCGCGTCCGGCATCCCGTGCGGGTGCTCCTCCCGCGGCATCAGCGTCGTCATGTCGACCACGTTGACCACGCGGACGCCCAGGTCGGGCAGGTGGTGCCGGAGCAGGTTGGCGGCGGCCAGCACCTCCTGGGTCGGCACGTCCCCGGCCGCCGCGAGCACCACGTCCGGCTCCCGGCCGGTGTGCTCGCTGCCCGCCCACTCCCACGCGCCCGCGCCGCGCGCGCAGTGGGCGCGCGCGTCGTCCAGAGAGAGCCAGTCGAAGCAGGGCTGCTTGCCGGCCACGACGACGTTCACATAGTCGCGGGTGTGCAGCACGTGTTCGGCCACCGACAGCAGGGTGTTGGTGTCCGGCGGCAGATAGACCCGTACGACGCCGGGGCTCTTGTTGAGGACGTGGTCGACGAAGCCGGGGTCCTGGTGCGAGAAGCCGTTGTGGTCCTGCCGCCAGACGTGCGAGGTGAGGAGGTAGTTGAGCGAGGCGACCGGCCGCCGCCAGGTCAGTTCCCGCGAGGTCTTCAGCCACTTGACGTGCTGGGAGACCATCGAGTCGACGATGTGCACGAAGGCCTCGTAGCTGGCGAACAGGCCGTGCCGGCCCGTCAGCAGATAGCCCTCGAGCCAGCCCTGGCACAGGTGCTCCGAGAGGACCTCCATCACCCGGCCGTCGCGCGCCAGGTGCTCGTCGCCCTCGACGGTCTCGGCCTGCCACGCCTTGCCCGTGGCGTCATACACCGCGTCCAGCCGGTTCGAGGCGGTCTCGTCGGGACCGAAGAGACGGAAGTCCCGGCGCTCCGCGGTGTCGGTCATGATGCGGGCGAGCACGCCGCCCAGGATCCGGGTGGGCTCGTGGAGGGCGGCGCCGGGCTTGCCGACGTGCACGGCGAACTCCTCCAGGCGCGGGGTCGGCAGCTCGCGCAGCCGCAGCCCGCCGTTGGTGTGCGGATTGGCACCCAATCTGGCGTCCCCCTCGGGCACGCACGCGAGCACCTCCCGCCGCGGCCGGCCCCGGTCGTCGAAGAGCTCCTCAGGCCGGTACGAGCGCAGCCACCGCTCCAGCTGCCTCAGGTGCTCAGGGTTCTCGCGGACGGCCGCCAGCGGGACCTGGTGGGAGCGCCAGGTGCCCTCCACGGCCTGCCCGTCCACCTCCGCGGGACCGGTCCAGCCCTTGGGCGTACGGAGCACGATGACGGGCCAGCGCGGCCGCTCGGCCGCGCCCTCCTCCCGGGCCGCCCGCTGGATGCCGGCGATCCGGTCCAGGGCTCGGTCCATGGCCAGGGCCATCGCCCGGTGGACCTGGAGCGGGTCGCTGCCCGCGACGTGGACCGGCTCGTGGCCGTACCCGCGCAGCAGCTCGTCCAGCTCCCGCTCGGGGAGGCGGGCGAGGACGGCGGGGTTGGCGATCTTGTAGCCGTTGAGGTGCAGGATGGGCAGGACCGCGCCGTCATGGACCGGGTCGAGGAACTTGTTGGAGTGCCAGGACCCGGCGAGCGGCCCGGTCTCCGCCTCGCCGTCGCCGATCACGCAGGCCACCAGCAGCCCGGGGTTGTCCAGCGCGGCGCCGTACGCGTGGGCGAGCGAGTAGCCGAGCTCCCCGCCCTCGTGGATCGAGCCGGGGACCTCGGGCGCCACGTGGCTGGGGATGCCGCCGGGGAAGGAGAACTGGCGGAACAGCCTGGCCATGCCCTCGGCGTCCCGCCCGACGTCCGGATACGTCTCCGAGTAGCTGCCCTCGAGCCAGGAGTTGGCGACCACCGCCGGGCCGCCGTGCCCCGGGCCCCAGACACAGATCGCGTCCAGGCCACGGTCCCTGATGACCCGGTTGAGGTGCGTGTAGACCAGGTTCAGCCCGGGGGTGGTCCCCCAGTGGCCGAGCAGCCGCGGCTTGATGTGCTGGGCAACGAGCGGCTCGCGCAGCAGCGGGTTGCCCAGCAGGTAGATCTGCCCGGCGGAGAGGTAGTTGGCGGCCCGCCAGTGGGTGTCCAGAGCCGCCAGCTCCTGATCGGTCGGTTCGGGGCGGTCGGTGGTCATCGGCCCTCCTCGCAAATCCGCGGATCCGGTACGGGTTCCACGGCACCGTGACGTCATGCGGGCGGGGCCGCCGGAGTGCCTCCGGCGGCCCCGCAAGTGATGTACGGCCGGCGAGTCAGTGGTGGTATCTGCGGTTGTCGTGGTCGTCGTCGTGGTGCTCGTCGTGGTCGTCGATGGAGGCGCCGTTGACGCAGACGTTGCCGATCGACGGGTTGAAGAAGCTGAGGCCGCTATTGAACGTGTTGCCGCAGACGTTGATCGGAATGTTGATGGGGACCTGGACGATGTTGCCGCTCAGGAAGCCGCCGGAACCGACGGTGGTCGCTTCGGCGCTGGCGCTGTTGCCGACGTTCCCGTAGTCGTCGTCATCGTTGTATTCGTCGTGGTCCTTGTGGCCGTTGTGGTGCTTGCCGTAGTGCTTGCCGTGGTCCTTCTTCCAGCCGCCGTCGTCGTAGGCCATTGCGGCACCCGCGCCGCCCATGACGAGTGCGCAGCTCGCGACGGTCAGCGTGGCAGCCCTGGCGATTCGCTTCATCACCATTTTCCTTTCGGGTTGGGAATGGTGTTTTTCCCCGTACGGTCCGATCCGATCATCGTTTCACCACATGGTCACCCGATGAGATCATTCGGGGGGCTTTGCCAATCATGCACACGAAACTTCCCGCTCGGCGCGGGGAGTTCTGCTATTCGGGGGGCGACGGGAGAGTGTGCGCGCCTTTTGTCGGCCGACCGGATGACGCGGGTAAGGCCCGTTCGAGTCAGGAGGAAGTGCCGACCGGAGTGCGCCGTCGACCTCGCGCCCCGAGTTCGGAGTGGCCGGGGTGCGGCACGCGATCAGGGCCCATTCGGCGCAATCCAACTGGTCGTCAACAGGCCCGGGAATGTAATGAGTGCAGCCGGGCTGCGCTGCGCACATCGCGTATTCGACAGGTGCCGGCGCCGAGTCCGAATGGATGACTACACGCTCGGCGTATTCGTGCGCGTCTCACGTGATTTGGGGCATAGCTATCTGCGATGGTCTGGGCCGGAAGTATTTTGCGGAAATCGGAGGAGCAGTCATGCAGGTTTCCCTGGGCCGAGGCGGCCGAGGCGTCCTGTGCGCGATGTCGTCCGTGGCCGTGACGATCGCGCTGCCGCAGTCCGTGGCTGTTCCAGCCGGCAAGGAGGAGTCGCAGGTCCCTTTCGTCGAGCGCTACCGGGCCGTCCAGCGCGGCGGAATCGCCAGGGCCGCCAATGCCTCGGCCACGTGCGAGACCCCGGTCAGCAAGACCGCCATGCCCTGCGACCAGGTGCAGCGCGGTGGCGCCGGCAGCAATGACCACTACGAGATGACGTATATCGACGTCGACAAGGACGCCAACACCTACAATTCCAGCCGGGCCGAACTGCACCTGCCCAAAGGCGCCACCGTCACGTACGCCCGTCTCTACTGGGGCGGGAATCTGCTGGCCGCCGAACAGAAACCGGCCAAGGACAACCACCGGGTCCTCTTCGCGGAGCCGGGCGGCCAATACAAGGAAGTCCTCGCCGACTCCACCATCGGGCACCGCACGGCCGACGGCTCCGACGCCTACGCGGCCTCGGCCGACGTCACCGACATCGTGCGGTACGCCAGCCCTGGTGCTTACACGGTCGGCCAGATCAACATCGCCAAGGGCCACTCCGACCCGGGAACGTACGGCGGCTGGGCCCTGGTCGTCGCCTACGCCGACCCGAGCGCCCCGATGCGCACGCTCGCGCTCTGGGACGGCTTCGAGACCTTGACGCCCGAGCGCCGCGAACACTTCCTGGACATCGACGACCTGCACGTCCCCGCGAAGGGCAAGGGCGGTCTCGGTGTCGTCGCCTACGACGGCGACCGCGGCTTCGGCAGCAACGCGCTCGCCGTCGCCGCCGGCTCCGCCGAGCCCGTCCCGCTGCTCGATGCCGCCAACCCCGCCGACGACGCCATGAACTCGACCATCAGTGACCACGGGCGGTCCACTCCAGGCAGGCAGCCCGCGCACATGAACACCCTGGGCTTCGACTCCGACGTCTTCGACCTGCAACCGGCCCTCGCCGCGGGCGCCGAGCACCTCAGGGTCGGCTTCGGCACCCAGGAGGAGGGCTACCACCTCGGCGCCCTCTTCCTCCAGGCCGACGCCCGCCCCTGAGACGAGGGCGCGGCGAGTACCCCCGGCGGCGGCCGTCGCCGGAGCTTGACGTTCCCATCCGGTCCGTGTACGGGGAGCAACGCGTGCCGCAACACAAGCGTGAAGGACGCCGGTTGACGGTGCTGCACATCTCCCAGCCCGTCGACGGCGGCGTCGCCCGGGTCGTCACCGACCTGGTGCGCAGCCAGACCCGGGCGGGCCTGCACGCCCTGGTCGCCTGCCCGCCAGGCGGTGCGCTGGGCGAGGCGGCCGCGGCGGCGGGCGCGTCCGTACTGCGCTGGCCGGCCCGCAGGGAACCGGGACCGCACCTTCCGCTGGAGACCCTGCGACTCGCCCGTCTGATCCGGCGCACCGGCCCGGACCTCGTGCACGCCCACAGCGCCAAGGCCGGGCTCGTCGCCCGGCTCGCCGTACGCGGCCGCATCCCCACCGTCTTCCAGCCGCACGCCTGGTCCTTCGAGGCCGTCGGCGGGACAGCCGCGGAACTCGCCCTGTACTGGGAGCGGTTCGCCGCCCGCTGGGCCGCGCGCCTGCTGTGCGTCAGCGAGGACGAGCGGCAGCGCGGCCGGGACGCCGGGGTGACGGGCCGCTGGGCCGTGATCCGCAACGGCGTCGACACCGAGCACTTCCGTCCGGCCGACCGGGCGGCCGGGGAACGCGCCAGGGCCGGGCTCACCGCGCTGCGTGAACTGCCCCGGCAAGCACCGCTGGTGGTGTGCGTTGGACGGCTCTGCCGGCAGAAGGGCCAGGATGTGCTGCTGCGTGCCTGGCCCTCCGTGGCCGCCGCGGTGCCCGGCGCCGTACTCGCCCTCGTAGGGGACGGGCCCGCCCGGGACGAGCTGCGGGGGGCCGCGCCGCCGCGGGTCCTGTTCGCCGGGGAGACGGCGGAGCCGGCCGCCTGGTACGCGGCCGCGGACCTGGTCGTCCTGCCATCCCGCTGGGAGGGCATGGCGCTCGCCCCGCTGGAGGCCATGGCCTGCGGCAGGCCCGTGGTCGTGACCGGCGTGACCGGTGCGCGCGAGAGCCTGCCGCCGGGACACGCCGACCGCTGCCTCGTACCACCGGAGGACCCGGAGGCCCTCGCGCGGGCCGTGACCGCGCTCCTGCTCGGCCCCGGGCTGCGCGACACCTTCGGGCGGCAGGCGCAGGAGCACGTACGCGACAGCCATGACGTACGGCGGACGGCCGCGGCCGTCGCGCGCCTGTACCGCGAACTGCTCGGCCCGGACCCCGCCGGCAACGGCCCGCCGGACTGTGCGGCACCGCACGCACGCCCCGGCCCCGTCGACCGACCCGGCCCGACCCCCGAGAGCAGGGAGCACAGCAGGCGATGACCACGGAGAACGCAGGGGTGCCCAGTCCCGGGCGGGTGGTTTCCCTGCTGGGGGACACGACCCGCCCGGCCTCGCCCGTCTTCGCACCGCTCCGCCCGTTCCGCGGCCCGGCACCGGCCGGGCAGCGGAACGCCCCGCTGGTCGGGCGCCTCGGCGCCGCGCTCGCCGCCGCGGACTGCCTCGCGGCCGTGGCCGCCGCGGTCCTGCTCGGCGAGGCGGGGCGGGCGGCCGCGGCCCTCGGGCCCTCGCTCGCGGTCCAGCTGGTGCTGGGTGCGCGCGGCGGCCTCTACCGGCCCGGGCCGATGACGACCGCCCTCGACGAACTGCCGCGGCTGCTGGGGCACTCCGCGGTCGCCTGGTGCGCGGCGACGGCCGTCCTGGCGGGCATCCGGCCGCCGGCGGCGCCCGGCTGGTCCCTGCTGCTGGGCGTCGTGGCGGTGAACGTCGTGCTGGTGTGCCTGGGCCGAGCCGCGCTGCACGCCGTACGGCGGAGGCGGAGGCGGAGGCGGCCGCACTCGACGCTGGTCGTGGGCGGCGATCCGGCGGGGCGCCGGGTTGCCGCGGCTCTCCACGAGCATCCCGAGTACGGGATGTGCCTGGTCGGACTGGTCTCGCGCGCCCCCGGCACCGGCACCGGCCCCGCCACCGCACCCGAGCACGATCCCGCCGCCGACCGCGACCCGGCCGGGGACCCGGATCTCGACGGCGAGCTGGAGCGTGAGTTGGGGCGAGAGCTGGATCGCGAACTCGATAGCGAGCTGGATCGCGAGTTGGATCGCGGGCTGGATCGCGAGCTTGACCGCGGGCTGGAACGTGAGCTCGACGCCGCCCCGCCGGGTGTTCCCGAACTCCCCGTGCCCGTCCTCGTCGCCCACGAGGACATCGCCCGGGCCGTCATCCAGAACGCCGTACAGGACGCGGTCTTCACCCGCAGCCCCTGGGACGACCCCCAGGACGCCGCGCTCGTCCGGCTCTTCGCCGAGCTGGGCTGCGCGCTGTGGCTGGTGCACGGCGAGCCCGCGGCCGACGCGGGCCCCCGGCGCCCCGGCGGTCCCGACCACATCTGGGGCTTCGCCTGTCTGCGCCTGGACTCGCCGCCCCGCCACCGCCTCGCCATCCTCGGCAAGCGCATCCTCGACATCGCCGTCGCCACGGTCGCACTGCTCCTCTCCGCACCCGTCATGCTGGCCTGCGCCATCGCCGTACGCTGGTCGGACGGCCCCGGGGTGATCTTCCGTCAGGAGCGGATCGGCATGGCGGGGCGGCCGTTCACGGTGCTGAAGTTCCGCACGCTCCGGCCGGCCGACGAGCACGAGTCCGCGACGCGGTGGAACGTCGCGGACGACGAGCGGATGAGCGGCGTCGGCCACCTGCTGCGCCGTACCTCGCTCGACGAGCTGCCGCAGCTGTGGAACGTGCTGCGCGGCGACATGAGCCTCGTCGGACCCCGGCCGGAACGCCCCTATTTCGTAGGGAAGTTCAGCGCCACCCACCCGGGTTATGCGGCGCGCCACCGGATGCCCGTGGGCATCACAGGGCTGGCCCAGATCCACGGCCTGCGCGGGGACACCTCGATCGAGGACCGGGCCCGGTTCGACAACCACTACATCGAGACCTGGTCGCTCTGGCAGGACGTACGGATCCTGCTGCGCACCGCGGGCTCCCTCATCCGGAGCGGGGGCAGCTGACCATGACGACGCTGCCGATCCTGTTCCATCCGGTACGGGCCGGGCTCGCCCGCGGGTGGCGGACGCTGCCCGTCGCCGCCGTCGTCCTGCTGCTCTGTGTGCCCATCGGGCCGGACAGGCAGCCTCCGCGCCTCTCGGTCGCGGACGGCGCCTCGGCCGTACTGGTGGTCGTCTGCGTGGTCGTCCTGCTGCGCGACCGGCGGCGGCTGCTGAGCCGGGCGGGCGCCGCCGTGCTGGCCGCGCCCGCGATCGGGTTCGCCGTGGCGACGGCCGCCTCCCAGGACCCGGTGGCGAGCGTGACCGGATTCGTGCGCTACGCGCAGGTCTTCGTCCTCGTACCGGCCGCGACGGCGCTGCTCCTGCGGTCCCGCCGCGACTTCCGGTGGGTGGCGGGCGCCGTCGTGGCGGCGGCGCTGGCGCAGGGTGCGCTCGGCGTGTACCAGTACGTCAGCGGCACCGGCGCCTCGTACGCGGGACAGCGGATCCGGGCTGTCGGCACCTTCGGACCGGTGGACGTGATGGGCATGGCGACCGTCGTCGCCTGCGGCGCCGTCCTCGCGCTGGCGATGGGGCTCGGCGCGCCCGCGCGTGCGCCGCGGTGGGTGCGGCCCGCCGCGGTGGCCTGTGCCGGGCTGCTGCTGGTGCCGCTGGTCTTCTCCTTCAGCCGCGGGTCCTGGCTCTCCATGGCGGTCGCGGCCGCCGTGGTGCTCCTGCTCGTGGGGCTGCGCACCGCGATGACCGCGCTGGCCGTGTTCCTCGCCGTCCTTGTCGTGCTGGTCGGTGGAGCCGGGGTGGGCAGCGCCCTCATCAGCGAGCGGCTGAGCAGCATCACTCAGGTGACCGACGCGCCGGACCGGTCCGTCACCGACCGGTACGCGCTGTGGGCCGCGGCGGCTTCCATCTGGCGCGACGAGCCGGTCACGGGAGTCGGCATCAAGGGCTTCCCCGCACACCGTGACGGGCACGCGTCGCTGGGCCTGTCGTCCGGGAGCGACACGGAGGGCGCGGGTCAGGAGTTCCGGCGCGAGCCGCTGCTCTCGCCGCACAACATGTATCTGCTCGTGCTGAGCGAGCAGGGACTGGTCGGTATCACGGCGGTTGTGGGCAGCTGGTCGGCCCTGGTCGTCCTCGGCCTCCGCAGGCTTCGGCGGGCCCGCCGGGCCGGATGGCCCGTGGACTGCGGGCTGGCTGCGATGGGCCTGCTGGCCTATCTGTTCGCGGACTTCCTGTACGGCGACATCGGCGGGCCTTCGACCGTGCTCACCGGCGTCATGTTGGGCCTGGCCGCGTGGTGGGCGCTCTTGCCCGCGGCTCTGGCTCCATCGGGCGCGGGGGCTGGGCGCGTTGGGCCGGCTGCGGGGGATGGGCGGTCTGCGAGGGATGGGCGTGCTGCGGGGGATGGACGGTCTGCGAGGAATGGGCGGGCGGTACGGGCCGCGCAGGCCCCGGCTGTTCCCCCGGCTCCGCCGGCGGCGGCCGGCGCACGGGCGGTGAGGCCCGCGGCGACGGTGAAGACGGCCCCGGCGATGAAGACCGCGCCGACGGCGGGGCGCGCCGCCGTCCGGCCCGACGATGTGGCGGACGGCCGATGAGCGACGCGCCGACCGTGCCGCAGTCGACGACCGGGCGGCCGCCGGAAACGGTGGCCGGCCCGGCGAAGTCCGCGACGGCGGGCCCGGCGAAGTCGGCGACGGCGGGCCTGACGACGGGCGCGGAGCCGAGCGCGACGACGGGCTCGACGACGGGCTCGGAATCGGGCTCGACGTCGGGTGTGGGCTCCGGTGCTCCGCAGCGCGGCGGTCCCGAGCGGTTCATCGCCAGGGCCGCGGCCGTCACGGCGGTCCTCACCGCGGCCGGTGCTCTTCTCGGGCTCGTGCGCGACCAGTTGGTGGCGCACCTCTTCGGCGCGGACGGGGAGACGGACGCCTTTCTGGTGGCCTGGACGGTGCCGGAGGTCGCGGCGACGCTCCTCATCGAGGACGCCATGGCCCTGGTGATGATCCCGGCCTTCAGCCTGGCGCTCTCCCGGCGGGCGTCCGCTGGTACGAGCGCCCATGCGCGTGCCGATTCGGGCGGCGACGCGGACCGGGACGCCCGCGGGGACGTGGGCATGGGTCGGGATGCGGGCCCGGACGTGGGTCGGGACAGGGGCCCGGACCCCGTCGGGCGGCTCGTGGCCTCGACCGCGCCCCGGCTGTTCCTCGCCCTGGCCTGCTGCGCGGGGCTGCTGGCCGCGGCCGCGCCCCGGGTCGTACGCCTGCTCGCGCCGGGCCTGGCGGACCCGGCTCTCGCCGTGGACTGCACCCGGCTCACTGCTGTCACGGTCCTCACCTTCGGCATCGCCGGATACTTCAGCGCGGCGCTCCGCGCCCACCGGCGCTTCCTGCCCCCGGCGGCGATCTACGTGGCGTACAACGTGGGCATCATCGCCACCGTGCTGGCCGTGAACGGCCTGTGGGGCGTACGGGCCGCCGCTGCCGGGGTCGCCGTGGGCAGCGCGCTGATGGTGCTGGTGCAACTGCCCGCGTTCCTGCGGCGCCTGCCCGGCAGGCAGCGCCGCGGTCGGGCGACGACGCCCGCCGCCACGAAGCCCTGCGCCTCCCGCGCGGCGGACGCGCCGGCCCTCGGGAACCCCGCCACTGCGGCGGACGTCTCCGGCGCCGCGGACGACCCGGACGCCCGTTTCGGCACCGGCACGCAACAGGCCCGCCGCCCGGCGACCGGCTCGGGCGTCGCGGAGGGTTCGAGCGCCGCGGCTCTCCGTATCCCGGATGGCCCCCGCCTGAACCGCCGCTGCCGCACGGACGATGGACCCCGCGCGGTGGACGGCGCCCCTCCGGCGGGCGGCTCGGGCATCGCGGAGGGGCCAGGCGCCGAGAGCTCCCGCATCCCGGGCGGGTTCCGCCCTGCGGACGGTCCCCGCGTGGATGATCAGTCCTGCGCCGCGGACAGTGCGGGAACTCCCGACCGCGGTTCCCGCGCGGATGACCGGTCCGGTACCGGGGATGGCGGCCCTCCGGTGGGCGGCTCGGGCGTCGCGGAGGGGTCGGGCGCCGAGAGCTCCCGCATCCCGGGCGGATCGCGCCCCGCGGACGGCCCCTGCGCCGATGACCGGTCCTGCGCCGCGGACGGCACCGCTCGCGTGGATGATCGGTCCCGCGCCGGGGATGGCGTTCGTCCGGCGGGTGGGTCCCGCGTCGCGGGACGGGCCCATCGCGACGATGGCCTTCGGCCGACTGGCCGTGCCCGCGCGGCCGTCGGCCCTCGTTCCGCCCGCCCGGCAGGGGCACCCGCAGGGCTTGCCGTCCTGGCCGTGCTCGCGCCCGTTGCCCTCTTCGCGCTCGCGCGCCAGGCGCAGGTTCTCGTCGAGCGCTACCTCGGCTCATCCCTCCCCGCCGGGGCGATCTCCCACCTGAACTACGCGCAGAAAGTCGCCCAAGTCCCCATGACCCTCTCCCTCATGGTCGTGACCGTGACCTTTCCCCTGGTCGCCCGCGCCATGGCCGACGGCGAGAAGGAGCGGGCCCGGCGGCGGGTCGAGCGGGATCTGACCGTCGCCGGGCTGCTGGTGCTGGTCGGCGCCGCGTATGTCATCGCGTACGCCCCCCAGCTCATCGAACTACTCTTCCAGCGCGGCGCCTTCGATGCCCAGGACACCGCCGCCACCGCATCCGTCATGCGCGTGTACGCGCTCGGCCTGCTCGGCCACAGCCTCACCGGTGCCCTCATCCGGCCCTTCTTCTCTGCCGCCCGGCCCACCTGGGACCCGGCGGCCGCCATGGCCGTCGGCCTGCTGATCACCATCGTCGCCGCCAAGGCCGCCATCGCGCACTGGGGCGTCCACGGCATCGCCGCGGCCAATGCCGCGGGTATCACGGTCACCGCGCTGCTCCTGCTCCGCGGCCTGGGCAAGCAGGGCATCGCCGTCGACGTCCGCCGCGTGACCGCCGGTCTCGCACGGCTCGCCCTCGCCGCCGGTGCCGCCGTGGCTGCCGGCTGGGCCGCCGCACCCCTCGTCCCCTCCACCCCCGGCACGGCCGCGGCCGGCTGCCTGATCGTCCCGGCTGCTTTCGCCGCCGCGGCGTTCGCCGTACGGGCGCCCGAAGTCCCCCTGCTGCTCCCCCCGCTGATCTCGTCCGCGAAACGGAAGCTCCTGCGACATGCCCGCTGATGAACCCTGGCTGCTGATGTACCACTCCGTGACCGGATACACGGAGGACCCCTACCGGATCACCGTCACCCCGGACCGGCTGCGCCGCCAGCTGCGCTGGCTGGCGGGCCGCGGCCTGCGCGGGGTCGGCGTGGCGGAGCTGCTGCGCGAGCGGGCCGCCGGGCGCGGGTCCCGCCTGGTCGGCCTCACCTTCGACGACGGCTACACCGACTTCACCGAGAACGCCGTCCCGCTGCTGCGGGAACAGGGCTTCACCGCAACGGTGTTCGTCCTGCCGGGACAGCTCGGCGGCGACAACGCCTGGGACCCGCTCGGCCCTCGCAAACCCCTGCTCACCGAGGACGGCATCCGCGCCGCGGCCGCCGCGGGCATGGAGATCGGCTCCCACGGCATGTTCCACGTGTCCCTCCCCGAGGCCGACGGGAACACGCTGCGGCAGGAGACCGCCCGCAGCCGCGAGCTGCTCCAGGAGATCACCGGCCGTACGGTGGACGGCTACTGCTACGCGTACGGCCATGTCGACGCCCGCGCCGTCGCCGCCGTCCGCTCGGCGGGATACGACTACGCCTGCGCCATCGACCCCGGCCCGCTCACCGGCCGGTTCGCCCTGCCCCGTATCCACGTCGGCGACCGCGACACCTCCCTGCGGCTGACCGTCAAGCGGCTGCTGCACCCCGTACGCCGCCGCGCCATGCCCGGGGAGGGGAGCGCCACGCCGCTCGCCGGAGCCGGCCGATGAGGGTGCCGGGGAGGGCGCCCCTGAGGGTGCTGCACATCATCACGGGCCTGGGCGCGGGAGGAGCGGAGCAGCAGCTCAGGCTGATGTTGCGTCATCTGCCCGTGCACTGCGACGTCGTCACCCTCACCAACCCCGGGGCCGTGGCCCGCGGCATCCGCAGCGACGGCACCCGCGTCCTCCACCTCGGCATGGGCGGCAACCGCGACCTGTCCGCGCTGCCCCGGCTGGTCACCGCCATCCGCTTCGGCCGTTACGACCTCGTGCACACCCACCTCTACCGGGCCTGCGTGTTCGGGCGGGTCGCCGCCCGGATGGCCGGGGTCGAGGCGGTCCTCGCGACCGAGCACTCCCTCGGCGCCACCTGCATCGAGGGCCGCCCGCTCACCCCCGGCACCCGGGCCCTCTACCTCGCCACCGAGCGCCTCGGCTCCTCGACGGTGGCCGTGTCGGCCACCGTCGCGGACCGGCTGCGCGCCTGGGGCGTGCCCCGCCACCGCATCGAGCTGATCCCCAACGGCATCGAAGCCCGGCACTTCCGGTTCGACCCGGCCGCCCGGGCCGCCGCGCGGGCCATGCTCGACTTCCCGGACCAGGCCTTCGTGGCCGGGGGAGTCGGCCGCCTCGTGCCGGGCAAGCGCTTCGACATCCTGCTGCGGGCGGTCGCCGAACTGCCGGGCGCCCGGCTGCTGCTGGTGGGGGAGGGGCCGGAGAGGGCCGCACTCGAGCAGCTGGCCGTACGGCTGGGCGCCGAGGAGCGCGTACGGCTGCTGGGCGAGCGCGGCGGGGCCGTCGAGTGGAGCGCCGACCGGTCCACCGACATCCCCGGACTCCTCGCCGCCATGGACGTCTTCGTCTCCCCGTCCGCCGAGGAGTCCTTCGGACTGGCCGTCCTCGAAGCCCTGGCCGCCGGGCTGCCCGTACTGCACGTGACCTGCCCGGCGATCGACGAGCTGCCGGCCGGAGAGGTGCCGGGTGCGCGGCGGATCGGCCTCGGCGTACGGGCCCTCACCGCCGCCCTGGCCGACGTCCTGCGCGAGTACGAGCGCGCGGGACCGCGCCGCCTGCCCGCCCCCGCCGCCGTCGCGCGCTACGACATCGCCCGCAGCGCCGAGCTGCTGACGGGGCTCTACGAACGCACCGCCGCTGCCTGTGGGAGAGCCGGGCTGGACGCGTTCCACCGCCCGTACCACCACGCCCCCGCCGTTTCCCGACCGAAGAGGTGACCGCCGTCATGACCGACACCGCCCTGGCAGAGAGCCCGGCAGCAGAAAAAAGCCCGGCAGCAGAAAGCCCGGCAGGAGAGTGCTCGTCAGCAGAGAACCAGTCAGCGGAGAACTCGGCACCGCGCCCGCGCAGGCGGATCCTCGCCGCGCTCCGGCCGCCCGCCTGGTGGCCGCTGGCCCTGTGCGTTCTGCTGGGCACACTCTGCGGCGCGGCCTACGGGGTGCTGAAGCCGCCGCAGTACACGGCCACCAGCTATGTGGTCGTCGCCACCTCGCGGTCCGCCGACCCCGCGACGGCGCTGGGCTTCGCGCACGCCTACGGCCGCGTCGTCACCAACAGCGCCGTCCTCGCCGACGCCCAGGCAGCGACCGGAGTCCCCGCCTCCGATCTCAGGGCGCGCGTCCAGTCGATCACGTCCCCCGACGCGCCCATGATCGAGATCGTGGGGCGCGACGCGCGGGCCGAACGGGCGGCCACCAACGCCAACGAGATCGCGCGCGCCCTCACCGAGTACGCCAACGCCTCGGCCACCAGCACCGGCGTGCGGCTCTCCGTGCTCTCCAAGGCCCCCACACCCACCGCCCCCACCTCCCCCTCGGCGCGGATCGCCACCGCCGTCGGGGCCTGCGCCGGGGGACTGCTCGGCGGCCTCCTCCTGCTCGTACGGCCCGGTGGCGGCCGCCGCTCCGCGGTCTCCGAGGCCCCCGCGCCGCCGGCCCGGACCGCCGCGCAGCCGGTGACCGAGGGGGCTCGGTGACGGCGGAAACGACCGCGCCCCCCACCGCACACCAACCGCCCGCCACCGGGCTGTCCGTGACGCTCTGCCACCACCCGGACCGCTTCGCCGCGCTGGCGCCCGAGTGGGACCGCCTGCACCGGCGCTGCCGCACCGCGACGCCCTTCCAGACTCATGCGTGGCTGCACTCGTGGTGGCTGTCCTACGGGGCCGCCGCCCGCCTCCGGCTCCTGCTGGTGCACCGGGAGGGCAGGCTGGTGGGCGCCGCTCCGCTGATACTGACGTACCGTCCGCTGCCGGTGCTCGTCTTCCTCGGCGGCGGCATCTCGGACTTCCAGGATGTGCTGATCGACGACAGCTGCCCGGGCGCCGCGGCGGCGGGGCTGGCCGGCGGGCTGCGCCGGGCCGCGCGGGGCGCCGTCGTCGATCTGCGCGAAGTGCGCCCGGGCGCGGCGGCCGAGCGGGTGGTCGACCGCTGGCCCGGCGTCAAGCGCAGACTGGACGACTCGGTGTGCCTCGAACTCCCCGGCCTCCCGTTCGACGAGCTGATGCAGCGCCTGCCCCGCTCGGCCGCCCGCAGAACGCGCGCCAAGCTGCGCAAGCTCGACTCGATCGGCATCGAGCACCGCAGCGTGCCCGAGTACGAGGTGCCGGAAGCGGTCGCAAGGATGCTGCGGCTGCACAACCTCCAGTGGCGGGGCCGCGGCGTCACGCCGGAGCACCGCAGGCCCCGGTTCGTCGAACACCTCGCGCGCGCCGCCGGGCAGATGGCCGGAACCGGTGACGCCCTCGTCACGGAATACCGGAGGGGGGAGCAGGTGCTGGCCATCGACGTGATGCTGACCTCCCCCGACCTGGCTGGCGGCTACCTCTACGGAGCACACCCCGATCTGCGGGCGGCCAAGGCCGACATCACCACCATGCTGCTGCGCCACGACGCCGCCTACGCCGCCGAGACCGGCCGCAGCGTGATCAGCCTGCTGCGCGGCAACGAGACCGCCAAGCACCACTGGCGGCCCGTCACCGTCACCAACCAGCGCTTCCTGCTGGCCCGGCAGGAGATGGCGGCGGCGCTGCGGCTGCACGCCGCCCAGGTGGCGGGCCGGGCCCGGCTGGCGAAGGAGGCCAGAACGCGGTTCCCGGCACTGCTCGCCTGGCGGGCCCGGCTCAACAACTGGCGTGCCGGAGCGGCCCGTCCGGCCCACTGACGCGCCCGGCCGGACCCGGACGGGGGGCTGGGCTCCGCCCCAGCCCCCGTGGGCCGGGCCGAGAACCTAACCGCTGCGCCAGCTGAAGCGGATGCAGAGCCGGCGCTCTCCGAGGATCGACTCCACCCACGCGCCCAGATCCACCGTCAGGCAGTCGGCCCCCTGCTCCCCTGGCCGCTTCCCGGTGAACTGCTGGGCCCGGAAGACCCTCGAGGCCAGCGGATTCTCCCCGCAGCGCCAGACCCCGTGCGGACAGTAGTCGGTAATGGTGTGGTACGCGGGCGGGTGTTCCGCGATCCACCGCAGCATGCGACGCATGTATTCCGGGTTGTCGCCGTTGCGGAACAGGCCCCATTCCGGATACGAGATGGGCTTGTTGTGCTCGCGCGCGAATTCCACCTGCGCGCGCAGCCCCAGAGGCTGGCTGACCTGCTCGTCGAAACTGTGCCCGGGCGGCTGGTCGTAGGAATCCATGCCGATGATGTCGACCACGTCGTCGCCCGGATAGCACTCCGTCCACGGGATGGCGTCCTCACCCCGGCTGGGCGCGAAATCGAATCGGAACCGCTGCCCGGGAATGGAGCGCATCGCCCGTACGATCCGCCGCCAGTACGCCCGCCACGCGTCCGGGTGCGGCGCGCACCGGCCCGTGTACGTGGTGCCGTTCATCTCCCAGCCGAGCACGATCACCGTCTCCGGCACCCCCAGCGCGACCAGCCGCCCGGCCAGGGTGTGGAAGACCCCGTCGAACTCCCCCCGCGCGCCGCGCTCCAGCAGCTCGGCGACCTCCTCGTCCGGCACGCCTTCCTCGTTGCGCTCCAGCATCGGGACGTTCAGCACGAACATTCGGCCGGGGGCGGAGCGCCGCCACAGGGCCCATGACTCGAGCAGCCGGACGTCGCCTTCGACGTCCGCCCAGTGGTTGCCGGGAAGGTAGGTGTGCCCGACCCGCATTTCGGATCCGCCGAGCCAGTCCTGCATCCCGGCCATCTGTTCCACGCCCTCAGGACCCGAGCCCAGGAACGCCCCCCAGGGAACGCCCGGCACCGGCTCCACGAAAGGCGCGTTCTCCTCGGCGGGTGTACTCTCCCCGGCCGGTTCCAGCTCAGCGGCCCCTGCTCCGAGGGCCGCCCCGGCGAGCAGAAATCCCGCGGTGACCGCTCCCAGGCAGGTCGCGGCCAGCCTCCGAGGGGGGTGGGACATGGCTACTCCTTCCGGCGTGCAACCAGCGCGGAATGCATACCCTACGAATCCATTTGGGACGTATTCCGGAGAACTCCATCGCCCGCACGGCCTATTGATCCCGAAGAGGAGCAGTGCACCACGAATCCGCGGCCCGCCCCGCCCTGTCCCCCATGCTCGACACCGGAGTACCGGCACTGCTGATCCGCCTCGACCGCAATCCTTTTCACCACGGAACCCTGGGGGCCGTCAGATCCCTGGGACGCGCCGGAATCGAGGTGCATACGCTCGTCGAATCCCCCGGCAGTCCGGTCAACCGGTCCCGCTACGTCCACCGGGCGCACCGCTGGCCCTCCGGCGATCCGTCGGCAGCCCAGCTCTCCATGGCTCTCTGCCAGGTCGCGGAGCGGATCGGGCGGCGTGCCGTGCTGATCCCCATGGACGACGTCAGCGCCATCGCCGTCGCCGCGCTCGCCGAGCGTCTTGCCGGCTCCTTCCTGATGGCGAGTCAACCCAGCGGGCTGCCGGAACGGGTGGCGGACAAGGCCGCGCTCGCCGACCTGTGCCGCAGCGCCGGCGTACCGCACCCGCCCACCGTCATCCCTGGCAGTGCCCTCGAGGCGGTCGCGGCCGCCGACGAACTCGGGCTGCCCCTCGTGGCGAAGTGGAGCAGGCCCTGGCTGCTGGCCGGTGCCGCAGGGCTGCGCAGCACCACCCTCGTTCACACCCCCGACGAGGCGCGGCAGCTCTACGAGCGAAGCGGGCAGGCGCGCAGCCCGCTGCTGCTTCAGCGGCACCTGCCGGGCGGCCGGGGCACCGACTGGTTCTTCCACGGCTGCTTCGGCGAGCGCTCCGCCTGCCTGATCGGCGGTACGGGGCGCAAGGAGCTGTCCTGGCCGGTGGGGACCGGGCTTACGGCCGTCGGCACGTGGCTGCCCAACGCGGAGGTGGACGCATCGGCCCGGCGGCTGGCCGAGCGGCTCGGGTACCGGGGCATCCTCGACCTCGACTTCCGGCGTGACGCCGCGACCGGCTCGTACTGTCTGCTCGACTTCAACCCGCGCCCGGGTGCGCAGTTCCGGCTGTTCGCCGACCGGGCCGGGCTGGACGTCGTACGGGCGCTCCACCTGGACCTGACGGGGCGCGAGGTCGCCGCCCCGCAGCCGCTGCCCGGGCGGATCTTCGTGGCGGAGAACTACGCCCTGCTGTCCGGGCTGGCCACGGCCGCGGCTGCGCGGCAGCGGTCCGGGGCGCGGGAACGGCGGCGGGCCCGTACCGGGAGGCTGTACCGGGCCCCGGAGACCGCCTGGTTCGCCGCCGACGATCCCGCCCCCTTCGCCGCCATGGCCGCCGCGTGGGTGGGGCGGGGCGGCCGGAAGGGACTGCGGCGGCTGCGGCCCCGGCCCGCCGCCGTAGCGGCCCCCTGATGCCACAGCGGCCCTCTTGTGCCTGAGCTGCTCCCGAATCCGATCACCCGACCCACCGCGCCCCCCGGCGCACGACCTTCACGACGATCGCTGCCCCAGCGATCGCCGCACGGCGATCGCTGCACGACGAGAGAGCGGGAACCATCCATGTACGACCTGGTAGTCGTCGGCGCCGGCCCCTACGGACTGTCGATCGCGGCCCACGCGGCCGCGGCCGGACTGCGGCTGCGCGTGCTCGGCCGCCCGATGGCCTCATGGCGGGACCACATGCCGCCGGGCATGTTCCTCAAGTCGGAACCATGGTCCTCGAATCTGTCCGACCCCACCGGCGACCGCACGCTGTCCGCGTATTGCGCCTCCCGCAAACTGCCCGCCGAGCACGGCAGACCGGTGCCCATCGCCACGTATACGGACTACGGGCTGTGGTTCGCCCGGCATGCCGTGGAGCGCATCGACGAGCAGACCGTGACCTCCGTGCGCCCCAGCGCCGGCCGCTTCGTGGTCACCACGGACGACGGGGAGACGATCCCGAGCAGGACCGTCGCGCTCGCGCCCGGGGTCATGCCCTTCGTCAACGTCCCGGAGCCGCTCGTCGCGCTTCCGGAGAATCTCACCTCCCACAGCAGCCACCACGGCGACCTGGCCCGGTTCAAGGGCAAGGACGTCACCGTGATCGGCGCCGGGCAGGCGGCCCTGGAGACCGCGGCGCTGCTGGCCGAGGAGGGCGCCACCGCCCGCGTCGTCGCCCGCTCGGGCCGCCTCAACTGGAACACCCCGCCCCAGCCCCTGAACCGCGGGCTGATGCGCTCGCTGCGCGACCCGCACTGCGGTCTGGGCACCGGCTGGCCGAGCTGGGTCTGGTCCGAGATCCCGTGGGCGGTGCGCCGCCTGCCCGGCTCCACGCGGCTGCGCATCGCGGCCACCGCGCTCGGGCCGGCGGGCGCGTGGTGGCTGCGCGACCGCTTCGAGAGCGCCGTACCCGTACTGCTGGGCTACCGGCTGCGGGCGGCGTCCCCGTCGGGAGGCGGTGTGCGGCTGGACCTCACCACGCCGGCGGGCGCACGGACCGCCCTCGAGACCGAGCACGTCATCGCCGCTACGGGCTTCACACCTGATCTCACGCGGCTGCGGCTGCTGGACCGGGAACTGGGGGCCGGGCTGCGGCGGGTGGGGGGCGGCGGGGCCCCGGAGCTGAGCGGCCGGTTCGAGTCCTCGTATCCCGGGCTCTTCTTCGCGGGCCTGCTGACCGCGCCGTCGTTCGGGCCGGCGATGCGCTTCGTCTACGGGGCGGGGTTCACGGCGCACCGGCTGGTGCGGGGGGTGCGGCGGAGGCTGGGAAGGACGGGGAGCTGACATGCGGGCCCTTTGCGGGCCAACGAGATCATTGCGGCCCACTCGCTGGATGACGCGGGGCGGCACCCGGACTTCCGCTCCGCTGCGGCGAGCCTGAGGTGGATGGTGCTGCACATGATCGAGGAGACCGCACGGCACGCCGGTCACATGGATGCGATCCGCGAGCTCCTCGACGGCGAAAAGGGCTCCTACTGACGGATCCGGCCGGGGCGGGGTTGGCGGCTCCGGCTCGCGTCTTGGCACCGCCCCGGCCCCGGAAACCGCCGCACCGCGCGGCGATTTCCGGGTCTCCGGGTCGCCGGTTCTCCGGTTCTCCGGGCGTCTCCGGCCCGTCGTCAGCCCTTCTTGTAGTGAACGGTGCCGCGCAGCGCCGCGAAGGCGTCGTCGCAGTGCTGTACGAAGTCGGCCCCGAACTCCGTCACTTCACCCGTGCGGCGGCCGGTCTGGAGCGCGGTGACGGTGAACGACCCCGTGGTGAGTGAGTCGCTGGAGCAGAAGCGCCCGTTGCCCGTGACGTAGACGCGGGCGAACCGGAGTCCATGTCGTCGTAGCACGTCCGGCCCAGTGTGAGCTGCTCGCCGGCATGGGGCCACGTCACCGTCACACCCGCATTCCCTGTCCGCAGAGCGGCCTCCGCGGACTTGCTTGGGCCTGTCATCGCGCCGGCCATCGCGCCAGTCGTCGCTCCTCGCGTCCGGCGTAGTGGCTCTGGCTGAATGGCGATGGCGGTGCGGCGAGTGCGGTCCCGGTTGTCACTCTTGTTGAAACCGCGCGCGCCTCGCGTTCGTCACCGTGGCTGATGTCATCTGCCACGAGGAGGAGTTCATTGTCGCGTCCGATGCGAAGCTCGAGGAGGTCGCCGACGGGGTGTTCGCGTACCTCCAGCTTCCCGGGGGCTGGTGCCTCAACAACGCCGGTTTCGTGGTCGGTTCCGAGGAGTCGGAGACCGTGCTCATCGACACCGCGGCGACCGAGGCGCGGGCGCGCGCGTTGCGCGACACCGTGGTTGCGACTGCCGGCCGGATGCCCGGCGTGCTCGTCAATACGCATCACCACGGGGACCACACCTTCGGCAACCACCTCTTCACCCCCCACGCGCGCGTGGTCGCCCACCCGCACTGCCGTGAGGAGATCCTGCGCACCGGAGTGGACCTCCCGACGATCTGGCCCGATGTCGCATGGGGCGACATCGCCGTCACCCTGCCCACGACGACGTACGCCGACCGCATGACCCTCCACAACGGGGACGGGGGCGGGGGCGGGGACGGCGACATCGAGCTCATCCACCCCGGCGTCGCGCACACCGTGGGCGACACCGTCGTATGGCTGCCCGAGCAGAGGGTGGTCTTCACCGGTGACTTGATCTTCTCCGGAGGCACGCCGTTCGTCTTCATGGGGTCGGTGGCCGGCTCGCTCGCCGCGGTCTGGCTCCTGCGCGGGCTCGGCGCCGAGACGGTCGTACCCGGGCACGGGCCGGTCTGCGGGCCGGAGGTGTACGACACGGTGGAGCGGTATCTGACCTGGATTCTGCGCCTGGCCGAGCAGGGCCGCGAGGCCGGGATCACTCCGCGCGAGCTGGCGCTGGAGGCGGACCTCGGGGAGTTCGCCGGGCTGGGGGAGCCGGAGCGGCTGGTGATGAACCTGCACCGGGCGTACGCCGAGCTGGAGGGCCTGCCGGACGGCACCCCGCTGCCGCTCCCGGACGCGCTCGCGGATGTGATCGCGTGCAATGGCGGCGCACCGCCGGTGTGCCACGCTTGATCGGCCGACGCGCCTCCCGTGGCCCCCCCTCGCCTGTTCCTCACCGAGCGGAACCGGTCACGCAGATCCACAACCCCCCACAACAGGAAGATCGGTTCCATGTGCAACTCCAGAGAGGATCCGGTGGGTCGTAGACGCATGACGCACTGGCTCGGTCGTCGTTCGTCCGCATCCCACGCGCCGAGCGGCCCCGGTGTCCTACGTCGCCTCCGGTTCGTCGTCGCCGGTGTGGGCGTGATGGCGGTTGCCGGGGCCGGTTTCGCGGTCGCGGGGCCGCCGGCCGGGTCCGGGAGCGCGCCACCGGTTCCCGAGCTGTCCTGGTCGCCGTGCCCGGAAGACGAAGGAGGCAAAGAGGGCTTCGAGTGCGCGAAGGCCGAGGTGCCGCTGGACTACCGCGAGCCGGACGGCCGCAAGATCTCGCTCGCGGTGACCCGCCACAAGGTCGCCGACCCGGCACAGCGGCAGGGCACGCTCTTCCTGCAGCCCGGCGGACCCGGCAGCTCCGGAGTGGACTTCGCGCGCGGCAACTACACCGACCTGCCGGCCGGGCTCCGCGACCGGTTCGACGTTCTCGGGTACGACGTGCGGGGCGTCGGGCGCAGTTCGCCTCTGGAGTGCTGGGACGACAAGCAGTACCTCCAGGCCGTCACCGAGGCCAAGGGGAACCCCGGGCCGGGCGCCTTCGCCCCGGCGCTGAGGACCGCGGCCGGATTCAACCAGGCCTGCCTGCAGAAGTCCGCCGACCTGCTGCCCTTCGTCGGCACCGACTACGTCGCCCGCGACATCGACCTGCTCCGCCAGGCGCTGCGCGAGCAGCAACTCACCTTCTACGGCCGGTCGTTCGGCTCCTACATCGGCACGGTCTACGCCGACCTCTTCCCGGACCGGGTGCGCGCGATGGTGCTCGACGGGGCGTACGACCCGGTGAAGTACGCCGACCGGCCGCACGCCTACGACCGGGGGCAGTACCTGGCCCTGGACGGGGCGGTGGACCGCTTCCTCGACTGGTGCGCCGACGAGCTGTCCGCCTGCGGGTTCGGTGGAGGCTCGCCCAAGGAGTCCTTCGGCGAGCTCGTACGGGACCTGGACGCCGGCCCCGTGCCGACCTCCGGCGAAGGGAAGGCGAACGGCTACACCCTCGTCTACCGCCTGCTGTTCAACATCAACGAGGGCAAGGTCCTCTGGCCGGCCATCGGCGAGGCGCTGCACCGGGCGGAGCTGCGCAACGCCGAGTCCTTCCTGCTCAAGCCGCTGTCAGCGGCCAGCTTCGACTTTCTGACCGCCAACGTCGTGGTCGAGTGCGCCGACCGCGCCTACCCGCACGACACCGGCCTGCTCGAGCGGAGGCTGGCGGCCAACACCGAGGATGCGCCGTTGCTGGGCCCGGCTCTGGGCTACGGCCCGCCGACGTACGACCACCAGCACGGGACCGCATGCGACCAGTGGCCCGGTGAGCAGGTCAGCCGCCACGAGGGCTCGTACCGCGCCGAGGGGTCCGCGCCCATCCTCGTTCTGGGCACGACCGGCGACCCGGACACGCCGTACCGCGACGCCGTCGCTCTGTCGCGGCGGCTCCACAACGCCTCGCTGCTGACCTTCAAGGCCGAAGGGCACACCGCATTCGGCCGGAGCGAGTGCGCCACCGCCGCGGTCGCGAGCTATCTGACGGACCTCATCCTCCCGCCGGAGCGGACCGTCTGCGCGGACGAGAAGCCGCCTGCGCCTGGGCCGTCCTCCCCGTCGAAGGCGGGGTCGCGGCACAGCGAACTCCTCGAGGGCGTCAGCGACCGGCTGGACCTGATCGGCGTCGCGCGCTGAACTGGTGCGGGAGCTGAGCTGAACCTCGTAACGGATCGCCGAGACCTGGAGCGGGTCTCGGCGATCCGCCCTGGGGATGGTGGCCGGTGCCGGTTCCCTTGCCGGTGTTCGGGGCGGGCCCTTTCGGGCCCTCGCGTGAAGCCGTGCGAAATTGGTTCCGGACGGACCGAACCGAGACCCCGCCCTGTCCGTAGGGCCAAAGGGGGAGAGCACCGGCACGCGTTCTCCCCGCTGTGGCAAGAGCCCTGCCCGACCGCGAGGAGAGCAAGATCCGTGTCCACCACTGAGAGCTCGGGACCCGAGCAGGCCGTCACCTGGCACGAACTGATCCTGCGCCTGTCCGGACACGTCCCGGACGAGCTGGTCTGCCAGGTACGCGCCTGGCTGGCGGAAGGCCGTGTCGATACGGTCGCCCGTACGGTGCTGTTCGGCGTTCTGCAGCACCGGGTGCTGCTGACCGAGCTCGAGGCCGAGCACCTGTCCGACCTGCTCACCGCGCTCGGCATCGACTCCTCGCCGCTGGACGGGCTCGATGTCGCCGACTTCGAACCGAGTCCGCCCTTCGCCTTCGGCCCGGAGGGCCCGGAAGACGCGGATGGCCGTGAGGGCGCAGAGGCGAACAGCGCGGGCGAGGCGGCGGTGACCGCGGCCAGGGCGGAGACCGGGGCCATCGGCCTGTGGCGCGCCTGGCGGTACCCGCACGACGGCGCTCCCTGGCCGCCGCCGCGCCCCGTATACCTCTTCGAGGTGAGGAGCCGGACGGACCTGCCCGGCACCGCGCGCCGTATGCAGGATGCGCTGGCCGCCGCGGGGGAGCCGCACCCGCAGGTCGAGGTCTACCCGACGGGCACGGAACTGCCGCTCTACCAGCGGATGGTGCGCGGATACGGTTCGCTGGTCTGGGCGTCCGCGCCGGAACCCGAGATCACCGTGGCCGCCGTGTTCGACCGTGTCGACGAAAGGGACGGCCCGTCCTTCGAGCCCGGCCACGCCTTGCTGGAGGACGAGCCCGAGCGGAACCGGATCCTCGCATACCTGGACAGCGGCGAGCTGCTGCTGGTGACGACCGCTCTCATGGACGACGTCGTGGACCCGCCCCGCGGCGCGGTGGTCCCCATGAGCTTCCGCACCGACGGCACATGGATCTGGACCGACACCACCACGTACTACCTCCGCGAGCACTTGCTGGAACCCGATCGCGGACTCCTCGCGCACATCCGCGAGCTCGGCTACCGGATGCCGGACGTGGACGGTGTCGCGGCGCACCGGGCCCTTGCCGTGCTGCAGCAGCCGACGGACGAGGAGCCCGTCTGGTCGTACGGCGGCCCGGACCCGGACCCGGACCCGGAGCCGGTCCCGGTTCCGGCCCCGGGCCCGGATCGGGCTTCCGGGGACGACCGCGCGCACGACTGACCTGTATCGCACACCGTGAACTCGTAATGAGGGGTGGTACCGCCCTTGATCGCCTTGGGGGGCGAGTTCCTCGCCGACTCCGTTGGCCACGCCCTGGTCGTACGGGTCGCAGGCCAGGCCGCGAATCCGCAGATCGTGGAACTGGCCGGCGCCCTGCCACGTGAGCCGCGCCGTACCGCCGTGGTCGTCGACCCGCACGCCGCGGGCACCGACGGCATCTGGGACCGGCTCGGTGCCCTCTTCGCCGGACTGGCCGGTCCGGGCGCGGGTGCTGCGGGCGCTGCGAGTGCTGCGGGCACGGACGGCGCCAACGCGGTGCGCCTCGTCATGTCGGGCGCGGGGCAGGGCCAGGCCGGTTCACCGGCGCAGTGGCTGGCCGACCGTATGGGCCTGGACGTGGTGGCTCCGGACGGTGCGGTGCTGCCCGTGCCCGGCGGAACGCTGTTCGTACTGGGGCAGAGCACACCCGGCGGATGGTGGCGCTTCCGCCGCGGCGCCGCGCCGGAGCGCGAAGGGCTTCGCCATCCGGTCCCGCGGTGGGAGCGGATGCTTCCGGCCGACGGTCCGGTGCGGCGCAGCGAAACCTGGACCGTCGTCGAGCCGATCCCGGCCGGGCTGTGGATCCGCGGCGGCCCGGCACAGGCGACGACCCCGCCGGAACGGGCCTTCGCCGTACCGCCGGACCCGGACGCAGTCACGCTGCTGATCGGCAGGCCGGGCGAACCGCCGGTGGACCACCGGGCCATCCGTACCGTGCTCGAGGGGTTGTCGGAAGACGCCCGTCGGCGCGCTGTGCTGATGCCGTACGGGCCGGAGCCCCAGCAGTCGGTGCCGCGCGGGCAGGCGCTCGCCGACCTGCTCGGCGCGGATGTCCGGGTCCGTACGGGCATCCCGTTCCCGTCGCAGGGCGGGCAGGACGAGCCGGACGGGCAGGGCGGGTCAGGCGGGCAGGGCGGGTCAGGCGGCCGGGGCGGCTGGCGGGTCATGCTCGTGGACGGCACCGGAAGCCCGACATGGCAGCCGTTCGCCCACACCCTCACCTACCGGCCGTGGTTCGTCGAGCGGGAGCCGTGGCCCACGGTCGCCGCGTGGCCGCGGGCGGTCCCTGGGCTGACGCTCGAGGGGCCCGGGGTGCTGGGGCTGGAGGGGCCGTGGGTGGTCGAGGTGGTCCAGTCGGGGCTGTGGCTGCGCGCTCGTACGGACTCGGGCGCGGGCCGGGCCGTACGGCTCCTCGCGCCGCACCCGGACTGGGCGACGCTGGTGGTCTCCAACCCCGGTGCGGCCGGGGGAGAGACGTTCCCGCCCGTCGCCGACCTGCTGCAGCGGCTGCCTGCCGAAACGCTGGCATGGCTGCGCGTCGTGCTCCCGGACACGACACCAGAGAGCGACCTGGTACGGGTCCACGCGTCGCTCACGGAGCGGTGGCCGCGGATGACGCTGTGGCTGCTCACCGCGCTGGGCGAAGTGCGGCTGTGGCGTGCTCCGGAGCCGAAGGGTGCTCAGCGGGTGGCGGCGCACGAGCCGCTGACCATCAAAATGCCCAAGGCCACGGAATGGGACGCCCAGCCCACCCCGCCGCCCCCAGCGCAGCCCGCGGCACCGATGGCGCCTCCGCCGCCGGCACCCACGGCTTCCCCGGCTTCCCCGGCTTCCCCGGCCGAGGAGGCACCTGCCCGGCCGGACCGACCCCACCGGAGGCAGCGCCTCCCCGAACGCACACACGGGGCGAAGGCGCCGAGCGACGCGGGGGCGCGTGGTGTGCCCGCGCGGGCGGATGCGAGCAGCGAGCCTGTGGCGCCTGCTCCGTCGGTCGCGAGCGGGGGCGAGGGCCGTGCTGTGCCGACGGCCTCTGTCGCGGGCGACGATGGGGTGCCTGGCGCACCCGCATCAAAGGCCGTGAGTGGCAGGGGGGTTGGCGCCGTGCCCGCGTCGGCGACAGAGAGTGGCAGGCCTGTGGCGCCTGCTCCCCCTGCTGCGGGCGGCGAGGGGGCGGCTGGCTCAGGTGGCGCGACCGGCGATGAGAGGCCCGCAGCGCCGCCTGGCGCGGGCGGTGGGGCGCAGTCCGGGTCTGTGCCAACTTCCGCGGGCGATGGGGCAAGCGTGGCGACGTCCGCGTCCTCTGCCCGGTCTGACGGAGGCAGCGGCAGCGGAGCGGTGTCCGCTGCGCCCGTGCGCCGGGTATCCCGTCCGGCAGAGGGCGCGAGTCAGGTCGCTCCTCCGTCGGCGACCCGCAGGCGGGTGACCGGTGGTACCCGTCTGCACCTGCGGAGCCCGGACGGTCGGCCCGTCACGGCCCTTTGGGCCGTACGCGCGGGCGCCTCGGGCCGGGCCTGTGCAGCCCTGCTCCACCAGGCGGCGGAGGGGACCCGTGCGCCTCGGCGTACCGCGCCCGCATCACACCCGTGGCGTACGACGGTCGCCGAGGGACTCGACGAGCGGCTCGCGCGGCTCGTCGAGGCGGGGCTCCCCGTACCGGCGGGGCGCGTGCTCGACGGCGACGTCCTGGGCGATGCAGCTCTGGCCGCATCGGCACTCGCCCCGCACAACACCTGTCTCATCGAAGCGCATTGCGACGACTTCGGGTTCTGGATCCGCGGCGAGCTGCTCTTCGCCGAAGAGGTCGCCCGGCTCGTAGCCGCCGGCCCCGCGTGGCGCGGGCGGCCCCTTCTGCTCCTCCTCAACGGTGGGCAGGATGCGGGCGGGGATCACGACACCGCGGCGGGCCACGCAGCGGGCGTGGGCGCCGCGTTGGGCGTTCCGGTGACCACCGCGTTCGGTACCGTCCTGCGCACCCGTGACGGACTCCTCGTCACGGATGCCGACTTCCGCCGCTTCGAACCAGGGGTACGGGAGCCCGCGGAGGCGGGTGCGGTCCACCCGCCGCAGGCCCCAGGAAGCCGGCGGTTCCCGCGCGTTCACCTGGCCACCCCCGTAGGGGAGCTTCACGCGGAGCCGGCTTCGGAGACCCCGGCCGCTCCCGTAACGGAGATCGAGCCGGAGCCGGAGCCGGAGCCGGAACCGGAATCGGCACCCGCCGCGGCGGACTCCACTCCTGCCCGACCCCGACCAGCCCACATCCCGGTCTCCCTGTCGCTGCACCCCGGACACGCCAGCACCGCCAAGGAACGCGGCCGGTTCCGTGAGCAGTTGGGTACCCGGTACGACGTACACGTCCGGCCGGTGAGCCGGCTCATCTCGGAGAACCCCGGGCTCCGTACGCCCGACCAGAAGGAGCGTCCCGACGCCGCCGTGACCGACCTGATCGCCGTCCGGGCCTACCTGGTCGGCGAGCTGGACGGACTCGCCGACGCCCTCCGCTCCGGTTCGGTCCCTCCTGCGGCGGCCTGTCTCGCCTCGGGACTGCGGCGCCTGCCCTCCCGCCGCGGCGCGGTCTTCGCCGCCATCCGGCTCCCTGAGGGAGCGGACAAGGTGGGTGACGTCTACGCCCCGGGCATGACCCTCCTCGAACCCGCCTTCTTCCCGGCCTCCTTGGCACCTCCCGGGTCCGCCGCAGCCCCCGATGCCCCCGTCCCCCACGTCCTCTGCGCCGTCTGGTCCGCCAGAGGCAGGCGCACCGGAGCGCTCGCCGACCCCGGCCAGGACGAGCAGGTGGTTTTCCCCGCCGGAACCTCGTTCAAAGTTCTGGAAGTCGAGCCGTCCGTGGTCCTCCTGCGGGAACTGCCGGTCGTCGCCGCCGCCGAGGAAGCCGAGGTGCAGCGGCTCACCGAGGCCGACGAGCGGGCGCTCAAGCAACTGCGCAAGGCGCTCGAGAGAGCAGAAACCGCAGCCGCGGAAGCAGCCGCAGAAGCTGCAGAAGCCGCGGAAACGGCAGAAGCGGCAGAAAAGGGCCACCGTCACGTGAGCTACGGGATTCCACTCGGCCTCGGCCCAGAGGGGCTGCCGTATCGGTGAACCGGCACGCCTTGCGCGCCGTGCTGGGCCGGGCGCCGAACGGCTACGGTGTGCTGCTACGGCCAGAACTCCCGTGCCTCGCTCAGGATGCGCCGAGGCCGACGAGGAACCGCCGGGCGAAGAGGTAGGCGTCCCCGGGCCAGCGGGCGGAGACGTAGTTCCGGTCTTCGACGACGAAGGCGTGAGTGTCGTCCTCGGCGGTGCCGCGCTTCGTACCGCCCCAGGGGCCTCGCTCGAACCTCTCCGGGACCGCGAGCGCGGCTCGCACCTCGTCTTCGACGTACGCGGGGTAGGTCCGGTAGTAGCGGCCCAGCTTCCAGGCCGTGAGCAAGTAGGCGCTGCGCTCCATGTACTTGGGCAGACAGGTGGTGGTGCGGTCCCACAGGAGGCTACGGCCGGTCTCCGGGTCGCGCGTGCGGGCCAGTACGAGGACGCCGTGGCAGATGGCGCCCACGGGTCGGCCGAGCTTCCAGAACTCGGCTACCTTGTCCCGCAGCGTGGCGGATCCGAGGTACTGGCGCATCCCGGGAGCGTGGCCGCCGGGCAGGATCAGCCCGTCGAACGCGGTCGGCTCGATTGCGTCCCAGGCGATGGTGTCGCGGTACTCACTGCTGCCGGTGAGCTGCCGGTAGAACTCCTTGGGCTCGTCCTCCGCTCCGAGCTTGCCGAAGACCACGCCGGACAGGAGCCGGGGATCGGCGGCCGGTTGGGTGCCTGCCCGCTCGGTGGCGAAGACGACCTGATGGCCGGCACCGGTCAGCACGCGCCAGGGGACCGCCACCTCGGTGACGTCGAAGTCCCGGTCGGGGAGGGGCATCAGTACGCGCATCAGTCTCCTTCTCCCTGGCAGCGGTCCGTGTGCGCGGGGACGTGCGTACGGAATCCTTCCGCGGCACCAGCCCCCGCGCTGCGACGATAGTCGATCAGCGGGTAAGGAGGATGCGTCGCCGAACTCGCGTTCCTCGCGAAGCCGTGACCAATCCCACGTTTGCCTGATGCCCTTTCAAACTCCTTGAAAATTCGGTGAGTAGACACCCGCGGGGTCTTCGTATGTGTGTCGGGAACGGGTTTGCCCCGGCCCTGACGCGGTACCCGCTGTACCGAGGGAGCCATGGCAGACACATCTGACAACTCTGATAACAGCGCGGCGGGCAGCAGTCCCCCGGCGTTGGACGTCCTGCGCAACGCCGGGGCCCAGTTCAGGGAGCTGACCGGCTTGGGCGCGGAGGCCGTCACCCGGTTCGAGCGCAGGGAGGACGGCTGGCTCCTCGAGGTGGAGATCCTCGAGCTGGCCAGGATCCCGGACACGATGAGCCTGATGGCGTCGTACGAGGTCACTACGGACCGGGAGGGGACGATCACCGGCTATCGCCGGGTCCGTCGATACGAGCGCGGCCGGGCTGATCAGCGCTAAGTCCGCCGCGCAACGCATCGATAGAGAGGAAACCCCAAGGTGAGTGTTGTCCCGGCACAAGAGACCCGGGGCTCAGGCGGCACCAGCGGCCTCTACGACGTCCTGGAACTGATCCTCGACCGCGGGCTCGTGATCGACGTGTTCATACGCGTCTCGCTCGTCGGCATCGAGATCCTCAAGGTGGACGTCCGCGTCGTGGTCGCGAGCGTGGACACGTATCTGCGGTTCGCCGAAGCCTGCAACCGGCTCGATCTGGAGGCGGGCCCCAGGAAGGATCCCGGACTGCCCGACCTGGTCGGTGAGATGACCGAGTCCGGTGCGCGCGGCAAGTCCAAGGGAGTCCTGTCCGGCGCAGCGGAGACCATCTCCGACGCCTTCAAGCAGGGCCACTCCCGCAGTGATGAGGGCGAGGAGGAATCCGCGCCGCGCAGGCCCCGGCGCACGACTTCCCGCAAGAAGGAGGAGTCGGAGTGACCACCTATGTCTACGGCATCATGCGCGAGGAACACCCCGAGCCGCCCGAGGGCATGAGCGGCATCGGCGACCCGCCCCACCCGGTCAGGACGCTGCGCGCGGGCGGTCTGGCCGCGATCGTCAGCGACTGTCCGCCGGAGCTGCGGCCCAAGCGGCGCGACCTGCTGGCGCACCAGCATGTGCTGACGGAGTCCGGAGCGGCCGGCCCCGTGCTGCCCCTGCGGTTCGGCAGTCTCTCCTACGACGACGACGCCGTACGGGCCGTGCTCGGCGAGCACGCGAGCCACTACGCGGAACAGCTCGACCGGCTGGACGGCCGTGTCGAGTACAACGTGAAGGCCGTGCACCACGAAGAGACCGTGCTGCAGATGATCATGAACGAGGACCCGCGGGTGCGGGCGCTCAGCGAGGCCAACCAGAGGGCGGGCGGCGGTTCTTACCAGGACCAGCTGCGGCTGGGCGAGCTGGTGGCGAACCGGGTGCGCGAGCGCGAGATACACGACGCCAAAACCGTCCAGGAGGCGCTGGCCCCGCACGCCGAGCAGCAGTGTCCCGGGCCGGAGTCGCCCGCCTGGCTGGTCAACGTCTCCTTCCTGCTGGAGCAGAAGGAGTCGGCTGCCTTCCTCAACGCCGTCGAGGACCTTCGGCAGGCCAACCTCCACCTGAACCTTCAGGCGACCGGGCCGCTCCCCCCGTACAGCTTCGTCACGGAGGCGCCCGCCGCACACCCGGCGGAGTCGTGATGGGACTCATCGGCGAGGTCCTGCTCCTGCCGGTCGCACCGGTACGCGGAGTGGGCTGGGTGCTGAGACAAGTCGTCGCGGAGGCGGAGCGGCAGTACTACGACCCGGCCGCGATCCAGCGCGAGCTCAGCGACCTGGCGGATCAACTGGACAACGGGCTGATCGACGAGGCCGAGTTCGACCGCCGGGAGGACGAGCTGCTGGATCGCCTCGAGATCGCACAGCGGCGGCGTACGGGCACACCTGGGCCGGGGAGGGGACGGCCGGCGTGACGGGAACTCTGCCCGAGCCCTACGGTCCCTCCGGCAGCAGCGCCAATCTCGCGGACATCCTGGAACGGGTGCTCGACAAAGGCGTCGTGGTGGCCGGGGACATACGGATCAACCTGCTGGACATCGAGCTGCTCACGATCAAGCTGCGGCTGATCGTGGCCTCCGTCGAGAGAGCCAAGGAGATGGGCATCGACTGGTGGGAGCACGATCCCGCGCTGTCGTCCGGTGCCCGCCGCCGTGAACTCGCCGCCGAGAACGAGCAGTTGCGCGACCGGATCGCCGCTCTGGAGCTGCGGCAGGCGGGACAGCCGGAGGAGCAGCCATGACCGAGGCGACCGATGCGACCGAGTTGGCCGAGCCGGCCGAGTTGCAGTACGCCTACGCCGTGATCAGGGCCGAGGACTGCCCGCTGCCCGAGGGGCTGCGGGGGGTCGGCGGCGCGCCCGTTCTGGCCGTGCGTGCGTCCGGCTTCGCGGCCGTGGTGAGCCCGGTCTCCGCCGCCGAGTTCGACGAAGTGCCGTTGCGCACGCATCTGGAGGACATGCGCTGGCTGGAGGAGACGGCCCGGAGCCACCAGCGGGTGGTGGACGGGGTCGCGAGAGCGGGCTGTGCGCTGCCGCTGAGGCTCGCCACGGTGTACCGCGGCGAGGAGAGCCTGCGCCGGATGCTGGCTTCGGGCCGGGAGCGCTTCGAGGCCACGTTCGCTCTGCTGGACGGCCGGGACGAGTGGGGCGTGAAGATCTACGCCGATATCGACCCGGCCGCCGGCACGGCCGTTGCCGATCCCGGTGCTGGTGCCGCCGCGAGTACGAGCGGTCGCGTACGCCCTGCCTCGGGGCGCGACTACCTGCGGCAGCGCCAGCGGCACCGGCGGGCCCAGGAAGAGGCATGGCAAGAGGCAGAGGACCGGGCGCGCGAGGCGCACCAGGCGCTGGGGCGGTTCGCCGAACACACGCGGCTGCACCGCCCGCAGGACGCCCGGTTGTCCGGGGCGACCGGGCGGAACATCCTCAACGGCACGTATCTGGTGCGGCGCGAGGAGGCCGACGCGTTCGCCGCACTGGTGGGCGAGCAGGCGGGGCGGGCCGTAGGGCTGAGGATCGAGCTGACCGGGCCATGGGCGCCGTACTCCTTCACCGGCCTGGCCGGCGGATCCGGCAGCGGTAACCGGGCGGAGAGGGCTGAGACGGCGGAGACGGCGGAGACGGAGAGCGCTCGGTGAGCGAAACGCCGCCGGTGAGCGTCGAGCCGCTCGCACAGAGGCAGATCGCCCTGGTGGACCTGCTGGACCGGCTGCTCGCGGGTGGAGTGGTCGTCGCGGGTGACCTCACGCTGCGGATCGCCGACGTCGACCTGGTCCGGATCAATCTGCACGCCCTGATCAGTTCGGTGAACGAGAACGTGCCGTCGCTGTGGGAGCGCGGAGAGGAGTAACGGACCGCATGGAGCGCAGGCACAACCGGCTGGAACTGGACCGGGACACCGTCGAACGGGACCTGATGCGACTGGTGCTGACCTTGATCGAGCTGTTGCGCCAGCTGATGGAGCGGCAGGCGCTGCGCCGAGTGGACCAGGGAGACCTGACGGAGGATCAGGAAGAGCGGATCGGCCTGACGTTGATGCTGCTGTCCGAACGTATGGAGGAGCTCTGCACGCGGTACGGGCTGGCGCATGAGGACCTCAACATCGACCTCGGACCACTCGGTCCCCTGCTGTCCCGGGACTAGGTCTCTTCACCGAACCGCCGCGGCCGCCGCCGGTGGGGGGCGACGGCGGCCGCGTACTCTGCGGCGCCACCGTCCGATGCCGAGAGTCCACGGGCGCCTACCCGGCGTCCACCGCCTCATGTGTGCCGCTCGGCGCACCGGCAGGGTTAGCTGCTGCGCTGGTGGTAACCCTGCGGGCATGGCTCCCATCTGGAAGCGCAGACGCGGCCACGAGGACGCGGAGCCGGCTGTGGGCACTGGCCCGGACCGTCAGGTCGAGGAGGCGGCCCCGCATCAGCCCACCGACCTGCGCGCCCGATCCTGGATGGCGGTGCTGCGCCGCACGCGCAGGGAGTTCATGGAAGACGAGCTGCCCGACCGGGCGGCCGCCCTGACCTATTACAGCGTGCTGTCGATCTTTCCCGCACTGCTGGTGCTCGTCTCCGTCCTCGGTCTCGTGGGCAAGTCCGCGACTGACGAGATTCTGAAGAACATCGAGAAGCTCGCCCCTGGCTCCGCACGCGACATTCTGAGCGACGCGGTGGAACAGCTGCAGCGGAGCAGCAGCACGGGTGGCGTGCTGGCGGCGGTGGGTCTGGTGGGCGCGGTTTGGTCCGCCTCCGGCTATGTCGCGGGCTTCATCCGTACCTCCAATGCGGTGTACGACCTTCCCGAGGGCCGCCCGGGCTGGAAGACCGCACAAGTGCGCCTGGGGCTGACCGTGACGCTGATGGTGCTGCTGGCCGTGAGTGCGGTGATCGTCGTCTTCACGGGTCCACTCGCCAGGGAGGTGGGCACTGCTGTCGGTCTGGGGGACGCGGCGATGACCGCCTGGTCGATCGCCAAGTGGCCGTTCCTGGTGTTGCTGGTGGTGCTGATGATCGCCCTGTTGTACTGGGCCGCGCCCAATGTCCGGGGTCGTGGTTTCCGCTGGATCACCCCCGGCAGTTTCCTCGCCGTGCTGATCTGGCTGGCGGTCTCGGCAGGCTTCGCGCTCTATGTCGCGAACTTCGGCTCCTACAACAAGACCTACGGCACCCTGGCCGGCGTCATCATCTTCCTGGTGTGGCTGTGGCTGACCAATCTTGCGATCTTGCTCGGACTGGAATTCGACGCCGAACTGGCGCGGGAACGTGCCATCGCCGGCGGCCATCCGAAGGAGGAAGAGCCGTACGTGCAACCGCGGGACACCCGCAGGTTTCCGCGTCGCCAGGAGGACGGCGACGACCCAGGCTCGGGATGACGACTTCGGATGCAGGAATGGGGCGCACCGCCTGCGACTATCCGCTGTGATTTGAACTTAGTTGCCGGGGAACCCGGTCGGCGGAGGTTGATAACTATGGTCCCCCTGCTTCTCGTTCTGCTTCTTGCCCTGCTCCTCTTCGGAGCCGGCTTCGCGCTCAAAGCCCTGTGGTGGATCGCCGTGGTCGTGCTGGTCGTTTGGCTGCTGGGCTTCGTCGTCCGGCCCCCCGCCACTGGCGGCCGGAGGGGACGCTGGTACCGCTGGTGAATCCCTCACCAGCGCTCCGAGGACGGAGACCCAAGTCCTGGCGCAGCGCAGTCCGCCTGTGACTGTCTGTATCAGTCACTTGGCACCCCGCGAATGGCACCCCGCGAGAAAGTTCTCGCGGGGTGCCTCTGGACAGCGGCTCAGGATGTCCTCATTTCCCAGGACTTCTTGAGCTCGGACTTGCTCATATTCGAGCGGCCCTCGATGTTCCGGCGCTTGGCTTCGGCGTATAGGAGCGGGTGCGTTCTTTGTCCACTCTCGCTTCCCACGCATTGGCGGGGGTACTCGGGACCCGCATTCCACCCAATTCAGTGGCCATATGCGGCCCAGGATGGAGGAAAGGACAATGCTTCAAGCCATCGCCGACGTGCTGCGCGCCATCGGCAGCACCCTTGCATCGGTCGTCACCCTGCCGTTTCGGGCTCTGGCCCGCTTGTTCGGTGGCGCTTCCCGACGCGCTTGACAGGTCCTCGCCGGCGTCGCCGTCCTCGACGGCGTCGCAGCCACGCGCCCTTTCTATGCCACGTCGGCCATGACCTGCTCGCAGAGCGAGGAGCAGGTCCGGCTGATGAGCCGGGAGACGTGCATCTGGGAGATGCCGAGCTGCTCGGCGATACGGCTCTGCGTCATGTCGCAGAAGAACCGCATGTACAGGATGTGGCGCTCGCGCTCCGGCAGCCGCCTGAGCGCGGGCTTGAGGGATTCGCGGTCGACGGCGCGGTCGTAGCCGGAGTCCTGGTCGCCGAGAAGGTCCACGAGGGCGAAGCCGTCCTCCGAGCCCGGCAGCTCCGCGTCGAGGGACAGCGGGGCGTAGCTGTCGAGGGCCTCCAGGCCGGTACGGACCTCCTGCTCGGTCATGCCCGTGTGTTCGGCGACCTCCTCGACGCCGGGGCGGCGCCCGTCGGCCGTGTGGGACAGCTCGCGGTGAGCAGCGCGTACGCGGTTGCGCAGCTCCTGGGCCCGGCGGGGCACATGCAGGCCCCACAGGTTGTCGCGGAAGTGGCGCTTGACCTCTCCGACCACGGTCGGCACCGCGAAACTCTCGAACGCGGCGCCGCGCTCGGGGTCGTAGCGGTTGACGGCCTTCACCAGGCCGAGAGCGGCCACCTGCTCCAGGTCGTCGAGGGTCTCGCCGCGGTTGCGGAACTGCCGGGCCAGCCGCTCGGCCATGGGGATCCATGCCTCTACGACCTGTTGCTGCAGAGCCTGCTTCTCCGGCCCGTCGGGCAGGTGGGCGAGTTCCTGGAACTCGGCTGAGGTGTCGGGGGCGTCGTCGTGCGGATGCTTCGCAGATGTGCGCTTGGTCTGACTCTTTGCCGGTGCTCGTACGGTCGTCATGGGGGATAGCTCCCTGGACGGCGGTTGGGTCGCCGCAGGAGCACACGGGCCCGGACAGGCCAGGCGCCACGCGAAGAGACGCAGCCGTCGCTCCCGCGGGCGTGCCTTCGGTCCGAAGCACTCTCTTCCGCCTTGCCCGTCAGGCGTGGCCCAAACCCCCGCCCGAACAGCAGTGCCCCAGGCGGCCATCGTCAGCCACAACGGCCGCTCGTATTCGGCCAGTTGGTCGGCGCGGCTCACCCGGTCTCGCCGAACGCCCGGATCTCCTCGGCTTCTTGGGCGGTGAGATCGCGCGGGACCTCGTCGCGGGCGAGTTTCTCGCTCTGGACGTGGTGCCGGATGGCGTCGACGACCTCCGGGTTGGCCAGCGTGGACACGTCGCCGACGTCGGCGAAGTTGGAGATCCCCGCGATGACCCGGCGCATGATCTTGCCGGAGCGGGTCTTGGGCATGTCGGGGACGATCCAGACGTGCCGGGGCCGGGCGATCCTGCCGATCTCGCGGTCGATCGCCTCGGCGACTTTGTCCTCGATCTCCCTGCCGGGGGAAAGGCCCGGTTTGAGGGCGACGTACATCTCGACGATGCGGCCCCGCATCTCGTCGACGACCGGGACGGCGGCGGCCTCGGCGACGCCGTCGACGGTCAGGCTCGCCGATTCGAGTTCCTTGGTGCCCAGCCGGTGCCCGGCCACGTTGATCACGTCGTCGACCCGGCCGAGGATGCGGTAGTACCCGTCGGCGGCCTGAACGGCTCCGTCGCCCGCGAAGTACGGCCAGTCCCGCCAGTCCTTGCTGCCGCGGTCGCGGCAGTACTTCTCGTAGTAGATCTGCACGAACCGCTCGGGCTGGCCCCAGATCGTCTGGAAGATCCCGGGCCAGGGGTTGCGGATGCAGATGTTGCCGGCCCGGCCGCTGCCGGCCGCGACCGTGCTGCCGTCCTCGTCGTAGATCACCGGATAGATGCCGAGCACGCCGGGGCCGCAGCTGCCCGGCTTCATCGGTTGCAGCGCAGGCAGCGTGCTGCCGAGGAAGCCGCCGTTCTCGGTCTGCCACCAGGTGTCCACGACGACCGCCTCACCCTTGCCGGCCACGTCGTGGTACCAGCGCCACACATCGGGCTCGATCGGCTCGCCGACGGTCGTCATGTGCTTGAGGTGGTAGTCGTACGCGGACGGCTCTTCCGGGCCGAGCTTGCGCAGCATCCGGATCGTGGTGGGCGCGGTGTGGAAGATGTTCACGCCGAGCCGTTCGGCGATCCGCCACACCCGGCCGGCGTCCGGATGGACGGGCGAGCCCTCGTACATCACGCTCGTGGTCCCCAGCGCGAGCGGACCGTACACGATGTACGAGTGCCCGGTGATCCATCCGATGTCGGCGCAGCACCAGTAGGTGTCCTCGGGGTGGATGTCCTGGTAGTACTTCGACGTCCCGGCCACGTAGGACAGGTAGCCGCCGGTGGAGTGCTGGCAGCCCTTGGGCCGGCCCGTCGTTCCGCTGGTGTACATCAGGAACAGCGGGGCCTCGGCGGGCATGGAGACCGGCTCGAGGACGTGTCCGCGGTAGCGGGGGAGGAGTTCGTCCACGAAGAAGTCCCGGCCCTCGACCATCGGGGACCCCGACGCGTACTGGCCGGGGTGGCGCCGCCACACCAGCACCTTGTCGACCTCAAGGCCCTGCTCGCGGGCGGTGGCCACCGCTTCGTCGGCCTTGGCCTTGTGGTCGATCAGGTCGCCGGCGCGGAAGTAGCCGTCCATGGTCACCAGGATGCGACTGCCCGAGTCGGCCACGCGGCCGCCGCAGGCCGCCCCGCTGAATCCGCCGAACACCTCGGAGTGGATCACTCCCAGCCGGGCGCAGGCGAGCATGGCCACCGGCAGCTCGGGCACCATCGGCAGATGGAAGGTGACCCGGTCACCGGCCCGGACGCCGCAGAAGTCGCGCAGCAGGGCGGCGAACTCATTGACCCGCCGGTACAGCTCCTGGTACGTGATCGCCTCGGTGGCCTCGTCCTCCGGCTCGGGCACCCATATCAGCGCCGCCTTGTTCGGGCTCGCCGCCAGGTGCCGGTCGACGCAGTTGTAGCAGGCGTTGAGCCGGCCGCCGACGAACCACTTCCAGAACGGCGGGTTGCCGGTGTCCAGCACCGTGTGCCAGTAGGCATCCCACGTCAGGAGCTCGGCGTACTCGGTGAAGCAGTCCGGGAAACGCTCCTCGGCGAACCTCTCGAAGATGGCCGGGTCGCCCGCGTTCGCCTGGGCGATGAACTTCGCCGGCGGCTGGACGTACTCCTCTTCGCGCCAGTGGACCGCGATCTGAGCCTCGGAGACCGGTGCCTGGTGTTGTTCTGTGGTCATCGCTGGACCTCCCGGCCGGCCGCGGTCAGCTCTCCTCGAGCAGGCCCGCGCACACGCCGAATTCGTACAGTTCCGCGGAAGCCGCCGACTGCCTGCTGAACGCCGGTGCGTCGCCCCGCGTCAGCGAGTCCCAGCACAGGGTGTTCCCAGAACTGGGAGATCCTTTTCATCGTATCGCCGACCGGGGTCCGCACACGTCTCCTGGGTGCCCGTCGACGATGTCGGCCCGGCGGCCGACACGGTGCGCGCCGAGGCCCAGTCCAAGGGCGCTGCGGTGTTCAGCCGGCTCGAGGGAGCCTGGTCCGGAAACGATCGCATCTGCGTGATCACGACCGACGGAGGCCCCCCTCCCGTCAGGGCCAGGTCTTCGAACTCGACCCGGCCACCGACGAGTTCCAGGTGCTGTTCGCCTCGCCCGGCTCCGATGTCCTCAACTCACCGACCATCGGTGTTCGAATCCACGACCGGCAACTGGCTGTTCGTGAACATCGAGAGCCCCGGCATCACCTTCGCGATCACCGGCCCCTGGCGCCAGTGCCCGCTCTGACGGATTGGGTGCCGCCTCTGGTGCGCCTCCGCCAATGCACCGCGCGGCCACGCGCCCACGGGCCGACGGGCCCACATGCCGACGCGCCCACGGGCGCAGGCTCCGGACCGCCCGGAGCGACGAGGTCGTCGGCCGCGCAGAGGCGCCGGTCAGCAGGGAGAATTGCGGGGTGACACAACCATCGGCGACTCCGCGTTTCTCCGGCCAGACCGTGTGCGGCGACCGCATGCGGACCCCCTTGCGCGATTTCCTGAGGACGGAGACCGGCAGTGCGGCCGTGCTGCTGGCCGCGGCGATCACCGCGCTCACCTGGGCCAATCTCGGCCCGTCGGCGTACGAGTCCTTCTGGCAGACGCATCTTTCCGTCCGTATCGGGACCGCAGGCGTGTCGCTGGAGCTGCGCGAGTGGGTCAACAGCGGGCTGATGACGCTGTTCTTCTTCGTCCTCGGTCTCGAGGCGCGCCGCGAGTTCGACATGGGCGAGCTGCGCGAACGGCGGCGGGTCGCGCTGCCGCTGCTCGCCGGCCTCAGCGGGATGATCGTTCCGGTCGCCATCTATCTCGCCGTCAACGCGGGCCAGTCGTCGGTGCACGGCTGGGGAGCCGCGATGTCCACGGACACTGCGTTCGCCCTCGGCATTCTGGCGCTGCTGGGGTCCCGATTCCCCGAGGGGCTGCGCGCCTTCATCCTCACCGTCACCGTCGTCGACGACTTCGTCGCTCTGGGCGTCATCGCGATCGCCTACAGCGACCGCATCGACCTGCAGGCACTCCTGATCGGCCTCGGGATCTTCGGCGTGATCCTGCTCATCCGGGCAGGCGGGGTGCGCCGGGGACCGGTGTACGCGGTGCTCGGGGTGGCCGCGTGGCTGGCCTTCCTGGAGTGCGGAGTCGATCCCATCGTCGTCGGCCTTGCGATGGGGCTGCTGACCTACGCGTACCCAGCGGCTCGCAGCGATCTCGAACGCGCAAGCGGCCTGTTCCGGTTGTTCCGCGAGCAGCCGACACCGGAGCTCGAGCGTTCCGTGCGCGCCGGGCTCGCCTCCGCGATCTCCCCGAACGAGCGGCTGCAGCGGATGTACCACCCGTGGACCAGCTACGTCATCGTTCCGCTGTTCGCCCTGGCCAACGCGGGGATCGCCTTGAGCGGCGACCAGCTGGCAGGGGCCTTCGGCTCGCCGGTCACGCTGGGCATCCTGTTCGCCTTCCTGGTGGGGAAGCCGATCGGCATCCTGGGCGTCTCGTGGCTGACCACCCGGTTGAGCCGGGGCAGGCTGCGGCCGCAGGTCGGCTGGGGCGCGATTGCGGCCGGCGGCACGATGGCCGGTGCGGGCTTCACCGTGTCGCTGCTGATCGCGACCCTCGCCTTCGACGGCGACCGGCTCGAGGAGGCGAAGATCGGCATCCTCAGCGCGGTGGTCTGCGCCTTCGCCGCCACCTGGGCGGTCACCCTGGTGATCAGGGCACTCCCCAAGCCCGTGCGGGTGCGTTCGCTGCTCGGCACGGCCGAGACCATCGTCGACCTGGAGGCACCGGTCGACCCCGACCGCGACCACGTACGCGGCCCCCTCGATGCGCCGGTCACGCTGGTCGAGTACGGAGACTTCGAGTGCCCCTACTGCGGCCAGGCTGAGCCCGTCGTCCGCGATCTGCTCGCAGACTTCGGGGACCTTCGCTACGTCTGGCGGCACCTGCCGCTGAACGATGTCCATCCGAACGCTCAGCTGGCGGCCGAGGCGTCGGAGGCCGCCGCCGCCCGGGGCGCCTTCTGGGAGATGCACGACCTGCTGCTCGGCCATCAGGGTGCCCTGCGGATCCCCGACCTGGTGCGCTACGCCGAGGAGATCGGCCTGGACACCGAGCGTTTCCGCGAAGATCTGCTGGCGCGCGTCGGTGCCGCCCGGGTGGCGGAAGACGTCGAATCCGCCGACCTCAGCGGCGTGTCGGGGACGCCGACGTTCTTCATCAACGGCCGGCGGCATCAAGGCGCTTACGACATCGCCGGCCTCTCCGCGGCCGTCCGCGCGGCTCGGGAACGTACGGCGCTGGTGCCATAAGACATCCCTCGCTCCGGTGGGGGCAGGCCGCCGGGGCACGGCGCCGCCCTCACAGCGAGCATCATCGCCCAGGCGCGCCTCCGTTGCCGCCACCGACGCTTTAGTTGTCCGGAGGCTCCTCCCCCAGGCCGATGCCTGAGACGTTCGTCGGTCCTTGAATTCCTCTCACCTCACCCGGTACGGGCGGCCATCGGGTTCCCCTGGCGGCTGACCGCCGCGCCGATGGCCGCCACCGGTCTGAGCGCTCGAGCGCCCCCAGTGCCGGGCTCCATTACCCCAAGGATGCAAAGGACTTCTCATGACAAGACGACGACGTGCTCCCCTTCACAGGAGGCCCACGCCTCTCATCGTGGCCATAGGACTGGTGGTCTCCCTCGCCACCGTCATCACGGTCAATGCGTCCGCCGATCCGCCGGATCCACGGGCGTCGGACTTACGCGTACTGGCCTACGAGGCGCTCAAGAGCGATCCCGCCCAGACGCATTACGCGCGCGGCCAGACATTCCGTACGCGGTCCATCGAGCAGGACGACAACGGCGACCGGCACATCCGGATGGACCGGTACTACCGGGGCCTGCCGGTCATCGGCGGCGACCTCGTTCTGCACATGAGCAAGGGTGGCGGGCTGAAGAGCACCAGCCAGACGCTCACGGAGGCGCCCGACCTCGGTACCGATCCCGCGCTCTCCGTCGAGGAGGCGTGGAAGCGGGCTTTCAGGCACACGCCCGTGCGGGAACGAGCGCAGGGCGGGGCGGTCACGAAGCCCCAGGCGGCAGCCGGCCCGGGAAAGGACGCCGCCCGTGCCGCGCGTGCCGGTTCCCGGCTCGTCGTGTGGGCGGGGAAGAAGAAGCCCCGGCTCGCCTACGAGAACGTCATCCGGGGAGTCCGCGCCGACGGCACTCCCGCCCAGGTGCACACGTACGTCGAGGCGGAGAACGGGAAGGTTCTGGGAACCCGGGATCGGTATCTGCACGAGCAGGGGACGGGCAACACCCTGTACAGCGGGCAGGTGGAGCTGGAGACAACCCCCGGCGAGCAGGGCGGGTTCGAGCTCAGGGACGACTCGCGCGGCGGGCTGACCACCCTGGACGCGAAGAACGGGTGCGTTCAGGGGGATCCGCTGTGCGAGACCGGTGCGGGCGGCGGGTCCGGTAGCGATCAGAGCCAGGGCCCGAACAACGCATTCGAGGAAGGGGAGTTCTTCGAGGAAGAGGAGTTCTTCGAGGAGGAAGAGTTCTTCGAGGAGGAAGAGTTCTTCGAGGAGGAAGCGGTCTTCTTCGGCCTCGGTCCCCTGCCGGCAGTGCGGGGGAAGGCATCCAAGTCATACTGCCTCGAGGGAGTTCCGGTCTGCTACGGATCGGGACAGCAGGTCAGGCAGTTCGAGGGCGCTCCGCCTCCGGGTGAGGGCGATGGCCAGGTTCCGCCTCCGGGTGAGGGGGACGACGGTGGTGAGGGCTCCCCGCCTCCGGGCGGAGGCGATGACCAGGGCGGTGGCGACGCCGACAATCCGCTGGGCATCCCTGGAGCCACCTCCATCGTCAGCGAGGACAACTCCTTCGGGACCGGAGACGCATCCGATCGCGACACCGTCGCAGCCGACATTCACTACGGAGCCTCCCAGGCATCGGACTACTTCCAGGAGAAGTTCGGCCGCAACGGCTTCGGTGGTGACGGGCGAGGCCCGACCGTGTACGCGCACTACGGCGACGGTGTCACCAATGCGTTCGCCGACCCGGTGACCTTCAGCGCGGTCTTCGGCGACGGGGACGGCCAGAACGTCCAGCCGCTCACCGAACTCGACGTCGTCGCCCACGAGATGGCCCACCTGGTGACGCTGTCGAACAACGCCCTGTCCGGACCGGGCGAGGCCACGGCGCTCAACGAGTCCACGAGCGACATCTTCGGCGCCATGGCGGAGTTCTTCACCAACAACCCGGAGGACCCGCCGGACTTCGTACTTGGTGAGGGCCTGGAAGGAGACTCCCAGGAAAAGCTGTTGACGCGCTTCATGGACCAACCCTCCAAGGACGGAAGGTCGCCCGACTGCTTCTCATCCGACGTCGGCCAGCTCGAGCCGCACGACGCCGGCGGCGTGTCCAACCACTTCTTCTTCCTGCTGGCCAACGGCAGCGGTGAGTCGGAGTTCGGCAACAGCCCGACGTGCGACAACTCCCAGGTGAAGGGCATCGGAAGGGACGCCGCCGAGCAGATCTGGTTCCGCGCCGTGACGACGTACTTCACCTCGGACACCGGCTTCCAGAACGCCCGGAAGGGCAGTCTGCAGGCTGCTGCCGACCTGTTCGGCCAGAACAGCTCCGAGGCCCAGACCGTCGCCAAGGCGTGGGACGCGGTGAACGTGAAGTAGCGGGCCGAATGGGGCTGATGGTCCCATGGCGCCATCCGGCCGGGGGTACCGTCGATCGGGTCGACGGTACCCCCGGCTCCTCCGCACCTGCCCGGCACCGGCGGATCGCGAGTGGGTCCGGGGCGCAGGTCCGGGCGGCGCGCTCAGCACGGCGGGCTCAGCCTCGTGCGCTCAGCACGTACGCGCTCGGCGCGCCCAGCCTGTACGGGCCCGGCCCTCGGGTCCGGCGTGACAGCAGGTCGGCAGGGAGGCGGCAGGGAGGACGGACGGCCCATGGCAATCGGCATCAGGCACATCCGGGCGTCCGTGGCGCGAGCGGAACCGCAGTTCACGAGGCCACCGGCGCGGCGGTCCAGGCACCGGCGGCAGCGAGGCCCGGGACGGCCCACGATCAGCCGGGACATGGCGATCGACGCCGGGATCGCGCTGGCCGCGACCGTTTACAGCCTTCTCGAGTCGCTGGTGTTTCTCCCGCTCTGGCTCACGGTCTACGGGGAACCCGGGGTGGCACCCTCCGGCTCCCTCCTCGTGGCGGTCACCGCCGCGGAGATCACGGCCGCCCTCTCCGTCCTCATCCGCCGCCGGCTGCCCCTGGTCCTGGCCGCGACCTCCCTCACCGATCTGTGGCTGGGAGGCTCGGGCATCACCTATCCGCTGGCGATCTACACCCTGGTCGTACGCGGTCGGACCCGCTGGGCGGTGGCGGCCGGCCTGGCCGGGGCGACCGTGCCTCTCGTGGACTTCCTGCTGATCACCGGCGAACCACCTCCCGTACCGCTGTTCGTGAAGGACGCGGCGCTGAACTACCTGCTCCCCGTGCTCATCGCTCCGGCCCTGGTGGCCACGGCGGTCCGTACGCACCGCGCGCTCATTCACAGCCTCCGGCGCAGGGCCGAACAGCTCCAGCGGGAGCGGGAACTCGCCACGCGGAACGCCCGGTTGGAGGAGCGCGCGCGGATCGCCCGGGACATTCACGACGTGGTCGCCCACTATGTAGGGCTCATGGTCATCCAGTCAGGAGCCCTGGAAGTCCGTGCCGCGCGCGACTCCGACGCGCACCAGAGCGCCCGGCTCCTGGGCGACTTGGGGCGGCGTGCCATGGGAGAGCTCCGGGACCTGCTGAACGTGCTGCGCTACGAGGACGGGGAGGAGCACGGGGAGGGGGAGCGGTACGGGCACGGGCAGCGGTACGGGGACGGGCAGGGCGGGGGAGCGGGCAGGACAACGGCCGCTTCGGAAGCCACCGGCGCGGAAGCGTGGCGGAAAGACGTCGACGCTCTGGTGAACGAAGTCGGGCGCGCGGGCGTATTAGCCACGTGGCAGGTCAGCGGAGAGCCCCAGAAAGCCGGCGCGGCGGCGCTGCGGGCCGCCTACCGCGTGATCCAGGAGGGGATCGCGAACGCGGTACGGCACGCGCCCGGCGCCGAGGTCCGTGTGTCGGTCGCGGCGTCCGCGCAGAGCCTGGAGATCAGCGTCCGCAACGGGCGGCCCACCGAGCCATTGTCCGGCACGGGCGGTCCTACGGCCGGGCCGGCGACCACAGGTGGCGGGCATGGCCTCATCGGGATACGCGAGCGGGTGTCCCTGCTGGGAGGGGCCGTACGAGCGTATGCGACGCCGCAGGGCGGCTTCAGCCTGACCGCCCGTATTCCGGCCACGCCGGCAACGTCGGCTGGGCCGACCGCCGAGTCCGCCACCGCTCTCGCCGCCACCGCCGGCACCGGTGCGCCCGGCAGCTCGTGGAGTGCTGCGAAGTCCGGCGCGGCGGAGTCCAATGTTGCGGAGTTCCCAGGTCCCATTCCTCCCGGAGAGCCCGGTGATCCGGGTTCTGCTGGTGGACGACGAGCTGCTGGTGCGTCAGGGCATCCGTCTGGTGCTGGAATCGGATGACGAGATCGCCGTCGTCGCCGAGGCCACCGACGGCGCGCAGGCCCTCGACATCGCTCGCCGGCACCACCCGGACCTCGCCATCGTCGACATCCGCATGCCCGGGACGGACGGGTTGGCCGCAGCCCGTGAACTGGTGCTCCTCCCGCAGCCGCCGCGTGTGATCATGCTGACCTCCTACGCTCTGGACGAGTACCTCTTCGCCGCCCTTGAAGCCGGCGCCGACGGCTTCCTGGTCAAGGACGTCTCGCCGCACGACCTGCTGAGCGCCGTCAAAGTCGTCGTGGGCGGCGACGCGATCATCTCCCCGTCGATGACCCGCTCGCTGATCCAGCGTTTCACCCTCCCCGCCGCCCGGCAGGTCTCCGGCTCCGAGGACCGTTTGCGTGCCCTCCCCGAGGAGCAGCGCACCATCCTCGCCCTGCTCGCCCAGGGCCGCTCCAACGCCGAGATAGCCGCATGCCGTGGCCTGACCGAATCCCAGGTCAAGACCCAGGTCAGCCGGATCCTGCGGCTGCTCCGCCTCAGCAACCGCGTCCAGGCGGCGATCCTCGCCTACTCCGCGGGCCTGTCGCACCAGCCGTCGGCGGCTCAGGTACCCCAGGCACCCCAGGCTCAGGCACCTCAGGCTCAGGCACCTCAGGCTCAGGCACCTCAGGCTCAGGCACCTCAGGCTCAGGCACCTCAGGCTCAGGCACCTCAGGCCCAGGCACCTCAGGCTGAGACACAGGCACCTCACACACCTCCAGCCCGCCCCGGACGAGGTGTAGCGCGACCTCGGTCCCTCGGCCGCTGACCGTCCGCGGCACCGCGCCTCCCTCGCGTACGGTTCACTCGCCGTGCCCGTTTCCCGCGGCGAACAAGCGGATCAGATCCGCGCGCGAGGTCATGCCGAGCCGCTCGAAGATGCGGCGCAGGTGGTAGTCGATGGTGCGGGGGCTCAGGCAGAGCCGGGCGGCCACCTCCTTGTTCGTCGCACCCCCGGCCACCAGCCGTACGATCTGGCGTTGACGTGAGGTCAGACTGCGTGCCGCGCCGCCCGGCTCAGGCCCGTCCGGCCCCGTGGCCCGCCCGTCGTCACCTCCGGCCCGTAGTTCGGCTCGGGTCCGGTCCAGCCACAGCCGTGCCCGGTAGCGCCGGAAGACCTCTGCCGCCTCACGGAGTTGGACCCGGGCGTCCCCGCGCCGGCGCTCCCGATTGAGGTACTCGCCGTAGAGCAGGGCGGTGCGGGCCCGCTCGAGTTCGCGATCACCGCTCCGGTGCAGGTGCAGAGCATGCCGGAAGTGTGTTTCGGCGTCGTCGGCTTGGAGGAGCGCGCGGCAGCGTGCCGCCAGGGCGGCCGGCCATTCCCGGCCGGTCGCCTCGGCCCATCGCGTGAAGGTGGCCGCGGCCCGCTCAGCCCGGGACCGGTGGCCCGCCCGGACGGCCGCCTCCACGTACGTGGGCACGGCCTCGATCGCAATGCCCGGGTGTCCCAGCCTGGTACGGGCGAGCCGGTGCAGCTTGGCGGCCGCCTCGGCCCAGTCCCCCGAGGCGAGGTCGAGCTGGGCCAGGCCCCACAGGCCGAGAGCGGAGGCGAGCCCCACGCCGTGTGCCGCCGCTTCGTCGACGACACGGTCGGCGTACTGCTGGCACACCTCGGCGTCACCGGCGAGCCCAGCTGCGAGCATCAGCATGCCCATGAGGTTGCGGGCGCAGTTGAGTTGGCCCGTCTCGCGGGCGAGCCGCAGCGCCTCGGTGGCGGTGAGCGCTGCGGTGTCCGGTCCGCTCAGCCAGCACTCCGGGTAGGCGAGGTACTGCATGGCGTGCGCCATCGTGGGAGTGTCGCCCGCCGCGCGCGCCAGCGTCACCGCGCGTGAAGCGAGCGCACGCGCCCGGGTGTCGTCGGCGGCGAACAGCGCACCGTGGGCAGCCCAGGCGAGGAGCAGGGGATCGTTCACCCGCGCGGCTGCGTCAAGTCCCTTGCGCAGCCGGGCCACCCCTGAGGGCAGCCGTCCCTGGAAGGAGTCGGCGACCCCGAGGAGAAAGTCGGCGGCGAACCCGACCTCCGCCTGATCCGGCCCCGGTGCGCCGTCGAGCAGGGCCAGCGCACGCCTGCCTGCCCGTACCGGTAACGCGGCGCTTCCCGCGTACAGACCCGCCTCCCCGGCGGCGACGAGGGCTTTGACGGCGAGCGAGGGGTTGTCGCGGGCGAGTGTGTCCGCGGCGGCCACCAGCAGGTCGTAGGCATCGGACGCCGCGGTGTGGTGCAGGGAGATCACGCCCTGCAGATAGGCCATGCGTCCCCGCAGGCACGTCTGGTCCGCACCGACCAGGGTTCCCGCGCGCTCCAGCAGCCGGGCCGCGCGCCGCAGCCGCCCGGCCCGCCTGCTGCAGTCCGCCGCGGTGACCAGGCGGCGACCCCGGCGGCCGTCATCGCCGGTCAGTTCGGCCGAGCGTTCCATCAGTGCCGCGGCGCGCGCGTGTTCGCCGTGCTGCCGGGCCCGGGCCGCCTGGCGTTCCAGATCGTCGGCCAGCCGGGCGTTCGTCTCCGACAGCAGGGCCGCCTCGTGCCAGCAACGACGATCGTCATCGGCTTCGGCGAACGCCCGCGCCAGAACCTCGTGTGCCCAGTGCCGTTCGGCCAGGCCGACACCGTGATAGACAGCCCGGCCGAGGTCGGGGTGGCGGAAGAGCACCGAGGTCGCCGACAACGTGACCAGCCCGGCGTCCTCGGCGGGTTGCAGCGCCGCCGGGTCGATGCCCGCCCGTCCGGCCATACGGAACAGGGAGATGGGCTTCAGGTGCGGTTCGGCAGCCAGCAGCAACAGCAGCCGCCGGCAGTCGCCGGGAAGCCGGCGGAATCGAGCGAGCCGGATGTCCGTGAGCCGGGGTACGAGGGGCAGGGGATCGGGCAGTTGGGCGGGCTGGCTCAGCTGCGCCGGGGTCAGTGTCCGTAACAGTTCCAGCAGGGCGAGGGGATTGCCTCCGGCCGTATGGACGAGGACCTCGCGTACGGCGGGTGCCACCGGCGAGGGCTGATGCTCCGTGATCAACCGCAGGCAGTCGAGGTCGCCCATGCCTGTCAGGTGCACCGCCGGCACACCCGGCAGGAGCGCGGACCCCTCGCCGTCCGTGCCGGCCAGGATCAGTACGCGTGCGGTGCTGATCCTGCGGGCCACGAAACCCAGGGCGTACCGGGACTCGGCGTCGGCCCAGTGCAGGTCGTCGACGCTGATCAGCACGGGACGTCTGCCGCCGGCGCTCACCAGCAGCCCCAGCACCGCGTCGGCGACGAGCAACCGCTCGCGGGGCGGTGGGATGCGCCCGAGCAGCACCCGCTCCAAGGCCTCCCGGGAGACCGGCGGGAGGCGGCGCAGGCAGGCGGTCAGCGGCCGGACCAGCCGCTGTACCACTCCGTACGCCAGGGTCTCCTCCGTACGCACCCCGTCGGCGCGGACCGTGTGGAAGTCGTGGGCCAGGCGGGACGCGTGCCGGATCAGCGCGGTCTTGCCGATCCCCGGATCTCCGGTCAGCAGCAGAGCGCCGCCGCGCGCTCCCCGGCAGGCTTCGACGCTGTGCGCGAGCCGGCGGCACTCGGTGCGTCTGCCGATGACTGATTGCTCCGTGCCATACGTCACGAGCGCGCGCCTTCCAACTCGACGCCCCGGCAAGAATAATGATTATTCTTCGGCTGCTGTGCAACCGTTGGGACGGAATCACCTCGGCCGGGGGCGGCATCCCAACGGCCGCAGCCCGGCAGCCCGGCAGCCCCGCCGCCTGAGGGCAGCCGTCACCGCGGCCCGGCTACGCTGGGGCCGTGGCAGAGCCCGATTCCCTCTCAAGGCCGTCCAGTCCTGTGATCCGCGACCGGCTGATCGAAGCGGCAGTCCAGGAATTCGGCGAGCAGGGTTACGACCGAGCCCGGGTGCAGGACATCGCCCGCCGCGCCGGGCTCTCGACCGGAGCCATCTACGGCAACTTCCGCAACAAGGCCGACCTGCTCGCCGAGGCCGTCGACTACGGCTTGGCGGCCGCGTCGCGGAAGCTCGGCCAGGCAATGGACCGCGGTGCCGCCGCCGCCGACGTTCTCGAACTGATCACCACCGGCCTCTCCGATCCACACCGGCGCATGTGGGCGCCTCTGATGAGCGAAGCGCTCGCCGCCGGGCGGCGGGACGGCGAGGTCGCGCGCCGAGTCCACGCCGCCCTGCACCGGGCGGAGACCGAGCTCACGGAGCTGGTCGCAGGTGCCCAACGGGACGGCTCGTTCACCGCCGACATCGATGCGGCGGCCCTGGCCCGCATGGTGCTCTGTGTGTCCATAGGCGTGGACGTTCTCGCGGCCCTGAACGTGAAGAGCCCGGACCGCAACGCATGGGCCTCTTCCATGCACCGTCTGTTCGCCGGCCTGACCGCGCACGGGTCTACGCGCTGATCGGCTGCAGGACAGCGACGGCGCTCACCGGTGGCACGGCCGCGGATCGGCGAAGTCACCAGTGTTGTCGCGGCCAGGCCGGCCCATGGCGCAATAAAGAATGCAGGTCAGCCACTCAGCGGCGTCTTCCCTGAATCTCCTGCCATTTGAGGTCTGTTGACATGGGAAACGCGGGGCGCCACTCTGCGGTGCACCAAAGCAAGGGCAGGTCGGTGACCCGGCCGCATTCGACACGGCCCACCGGCCGTCGTCGACATGGGAACCCGGCACCGGCACGGAATGCAGGCCCTCGGCGTATTCGGCTATCGGGTCGGACGAAGTGACCTTCCGGCAACTCGAGCCGAATGGCAGCACATTCCGCTTTCCGTTGCCTTGAGGCTTGGACCGCCTTGGGTCGCCCGCCTCCGCGCGCCGGTCCAACAGATCTGCACAGCCCATCTGCACAGCCCACGTCATGACGTCCTGAACCGCAAGGAGGAAAAACCGTGTCCCTGCGCAGCCTCCCGCTCATTTCCGTCACCATGGCCACCGCATTAGCGTTCGGCGCACCACAGGCCGTCGGCGCCGCCGACCCCGCGCCGGCCGACCGTCAGGAGACCGCCCCGACCCAGCAGCCCTCCGCCCCGCAGACCACCACCGTGCGGTACGGGCCGTTCACCATCCCCGCCGCGACCGAGGACGACCACGGCACGACCCACAACCGCATCAAGTTCAACATCCAGAAACCCTGCGACAACTGCTTCATCACGGGCTTCAAGCCCAATCTCGTCTACGCGGACGGGTCGAACGCGAACGTCAACACCGGCCCGATGCTGCACCACGTAGTGCTGGGCACCCACAGGACACGCGACGTCGTGTGCAACGGTCCTCAGCGGATTTTCGCCTCCGGCAATGAGCGGGTGGAAAGCGTTCTGCCGTCCGGATACGGCTTCAAGGTCGGCCGCGAGCGGTGGAACATGATCTACGACCTGATGAACCACGTGCCGCAGGAAAAGACGGTCTACATCTCCATCACGTTCACCCATGAGTCCGCAACCGGCTCCCGCCTCAAGCCGGTCACACCGATCTGGATGGACGCCGGCGGCTGCCTCGGCAGCGTGTACGACGCTCCCGAGGGCGTCAGCGAAAAGACCCGGCGATGGCGCTCCACGATTTCCGGGAAACTCGTGCACATGCGCGGCCACCTCCACCACTCAGGCCACTCCGTCTGGACCGAGAACCTCACCAAGGGCGAGCCGCTGTGCACCATCGTGGCGGAGGAGGGCGGCAGCCCCGAGTTCATCGATCCCCACGGGCACACCGAGATCTCGGACATGCCGCCCTGCAGCGGCGAGCCCCTGGGCACGATCGAACGGGGCGACGTCCTGCAGATCACGAGCAGGTACGAAATCAACGGTCACGCGCACGACGACGTGATGGGGATCATGGTCGGCTGGGTGGCCGAGAACTGATCCGCGCGGACGAAGAGGTGGGGCGGCCCGGCGGTCCACCGGACCCGCCCCACCGACCCCCACCGTCGAGAGGTGCACTCATGAACCTGGATCAGCTCCGCGGACCGGTGCTCTCGCTGTTCCGCATCGTCACGGGCTTTCTCTTCCTGCTCCACGGAATGGCCTCGCTGTTCGGCCTGTTCGGCGGCGCCCGCGGGAGCGGGCAGGCCGTCGAGTTCGGCACCTGGCCCAGTTGGTGGGCCGCGCTCATCCAGCTGGTCTGCGGCGGGTTCGTCTTCGCGGGGCTCCTCACCCGCACCAACGCGGCGATCGCATCCGGCTCGATGGCCTACGCCTACTTTGTGGTGCACCAGCCGGTTGCGCTGCTGCCCCTGGCCAACGGCGGCGAGCCGGCGGCCACGTACTGCTGGGCGTTCCTGCTCATCGCCGTTCTGGGACCGGGCAGCTGGGCCCTCGATTCACTGATCCGCCACTCCCGCGAACGGGCGGCGCCTGCGCGCGAGGGGGCGCGCGGTAGGTCATCCCGGATCTCCTGGACACCCTGGACCTCTTCAAGGAACGCCTGATCCGGCAGCAACGCGCGCGGGCCGAGGCTTTGCCTCGGCCCGCACACGTTGGGGATATGGAACGCGGGACGATCTCGTGAACGTCCCTCAACGTGTCCGAGGGGGGACTTGAACCCCCACGCCCGATAAAGGGCACTAGCACCTCAAGCTAGCGCGTCTGCCATTCCGCCACCCGGACAAGGTGTCCGCCGCCCGGCCCGTGGCCGTTCCGGCGGGGAAAACCATAGCAAACATCCGGCCGTGCTCGATCACACGACCGTACGACCGCGGGCCGTGACGACCGTGTGTCGGCAGCATTGAGGCCTTGGGCTGCGGCGCCGGGCGCGGGAGGATGGCACTGGACCCCCGCCCCGGGCGCCGGCCCGACCCGGGCAGTCCGTGGCAGCGAACCACGAGGAGGCAGCGTGAGCGAGTCGAAGCCGGCCCCTACCGGTGAGGACGAGGTCGTCGACCTGTGCCGGGACCTGATCCGGATCGACACCAGCAACTACGGCGACCACTCGGGCCCCGGTGAGCGCGCCGCCGCCGAGTACGTGGCCGAGAAGCTCGCGGAGGTGGGGCTGGAGCCGCAGATCTTCGAGTCGCGCCCGGGCCGCGCCTCGACGGTCGCGCGCATCGCGGGTGAGGACCCGTCCCGGCCCGCGCTGCTCATCCACGGCCACACCGACGTCGTACCGGCCAACGCCGTCGACTGGACGCACCACCCGTTCTCCGGCGAGATCGTTGACGACTGCGTCTGGGGACGCGGCGCTGTCGATATGAAGGACATGGACGCGATGACCCTCGCCGTCGTACGGGAACGGCTGCGCAGCGGCCGGAAGCCCCCGCGGGACATCGTCCTCGCCTTCCTCGCCGACGAGGAGGCGGGCGGCGTCTACGGCGCGCGGCACCTGGTCGACAACCACCCCGGACTCTTCGAGGGCGTGACCGAGGCGATCGGCGAGGTCGGCGGCTTCTCCTTCACCGTCAACGAGAACCTGCGGCTCTATCTGGTGGAAACCGCCCAAAAGGGCATGCACTGGATGCGGCTGACCGTTGACGGCACGGCGGGACACGGCTCGATGACCAACACCGACAACGCGATCACCGAACTGTGCGAGGCCGTCGGACGGCTGGGCCGCCACGAGTTCCCGGTCCGGGTCACCAAGACCGTACGGTCCTTCCTCGACGAGCTGTCGGACGCGCTCGGCACCCCGCTCGACCCGGAGGACATGGAAGCGACGCTCACCAAACTCGGCGGTATCGCGAAGATCATCGGGGCGACGCTGCGCAACACCGCGGCCCCGACGATGCTGGGCGCGGGATACAAGGTCAATGTGATCCCGGGGCAGGCGACCGCACACGTCGACGGCCGTTTCCTGCCGGGGCACGAGGAGGAGTTCCTCGCCGACCTCGACCGGATCCTGGGTCCCCGCGTGAAGCGCGAGGACGTGCACGCCGACAAGGCGCTGGAGACCAGCTTCGACGGCTCGCTGGTCGACGCCATGCAGTCCGCGCTCAAGGCGGAGGACCCGATCGCGCACGCGGTGCCGTACATGCTGTCCGGCGGGACGGACGCCAAGTCCTTCGACGATCTCGGCATCCGCTGCTTCGGCTTCGCACCGCTCAAGCTGCCGCCCGAGCTGGACTTCGCGGGCATGTTCCACGGGGTCGACGAGCGCGTGCCGGTGGACGGGCTGAAGTTCGGCGTCCGGGTGCTGGACCGATTCCTCGACCAGTGCTGATGAAGCCCCCTGCTGGTGAAGACCCTTGGGGATGACACGGCAGCCGCTGATACGGGGATCGAACGCACTTAGCCGGAAAGAGTGAAACACCCGGACGGCCCCGTGGCTCGGATTCCCCCTTCCTCGTTACGGCTGTGCAGTCTCGGCTGAGACCGCATGGCCGGCAGGGGAGGCGTGATCGGGATGCTCGACCTTCCCTTCGGCAACACGTGTGTCAACGCGAGACGTTGTACCGCAACCCATGAGGGTGTGATCCCGGGCCCCGGAGTGCGCGCCATGCACTCCGGGGCCCGGGAATTGGCGAGCGGGCAATCGCCCGTGAGCATGTCGAGAGGCGATAGGCAGCAGGGGAGCGAACCTATGCGACAGGTCGCGAGAAAGAGCCTGATCACGGTTGCGGCTGCGAGCGGTGTGCTCGCCGTGACCGGAGGCTATGCGTACGCGGACGCGGACGCGGGAGCAATTTCCGGGAACTCGCCGGGCATTGGGTCCGGCAATACGGTCCAAGTGCCCGTACACGTGCCGGTGAACCTGTGCGGCAACACGGTCAACGCCGTCGGCCTGTTCAATCCGGCCAATGGCAACAGCTGTGCCAACGTGTCCGGCGGCGGGCACGAGTCGGGTGGCAACGACGACTCGTCCGCTCGTGCCGGGAGCGGCAATTCGGGGGGTGTGGTCTCGGGGAACATCGTGCAGGTACCGATCGATGTGCCGATCAACGCCTGCGGCAACAGCGTCAACGAGATCGGTGTCGGAAACGCCACCATCGGCAACAAGTGCGCGAATGTCTCTCAGGGCACGCCGGGGTACCCGCACGAGCCGGAGCGCCCGCACGATCCGGACCGCCCGAACAACCCGGACAAGCCCGATGACGAGGACAAGGGCAAGGACAAGGGCAAGGGCAAGGGCAACGGCCAGGTCAAGCCCGGCCACGAGGACGACTCCGAGGTGAAGCCCGCGGTGGAGCACAGGCCGCAGGCCGTCACCGCGCCCGAGGGCGACGAGGAGCTCGCCGAGACCGGCGCGGGCATGCTGGGCGCAGCCGGAGCCACGAGCGCCGCACTGCTGCTCGGGGGCGCCGTGCTCTACCGCCGCTCCCGGGCCGCGTCCAGGTCGTAAGTCCAGGACAGGCGCGGAACGGCGCACGGCGGAGCGGGCCTCGCGGTCGCGGGGCCCGCTCCGTCTTCACCTTGTGTCACTGCATCGTCTCACCACGTAGCGCGCGGCTGGCGAATGATCCGGCGCCGCAGCCGCACCCGGCGGCTCCCGTCCGGGTTGAGCCGCAGGCGGTCCAACTCCCAGTGTCCATACTCTGCATGGTCGGTCAGCAGACGTGTGGCGGCGCTGCGGGAGACCCCTCGTGGCACGTACACGTCGCGAAATTCATATTCCGGCATCGCATCTATTGTGCGGGTAGTGCCCCACTACGGATAGCGTCTGCACTATGTCTGATGCTGCGCAGCCATCCGCTGCCGAGGTACGCGCCGCCGCCGAGGCGGTCAAAGCCGCGCTCGACCGCCACCTCGACGCGGTCGAGAGGCGGTCGGGAGAGGACGACCCGGCCGTCTACACCGCGTTCAACGAGCTGGCCGCGGCGGCCGAGGCGTACGACGAGCTGCTGTACGAGGTCTACGACGAGGTCACGCCCTTCGAGATCCCGGGCGACGGCACGATGCCCGCCTACACCGGCCCCGAGGAGCCGCACGCGCTCAGCGTGCTCATCCGCCGCGACTACACGGTCACGGAACCGCAGCGACTGCTCTCCCAGGCACAGCGGGTGGCCGACCTCGATCCGGATGTGGAGCTCGGCGGCCCAGGGCTGAACGGCGCCGAGGCCGGGACCGGCGTCGGCGTTCACGCGGCACTCGGCGTGCTCTTCGGGGAGTACGAACCGGACGAGATCGCCTCCCGGCACAAGGAGTTCGGCCTGGAGGAAGGTGACTCCACGCTGTGGGTGACGGCTGCCGACGAACCCGCGGAGCCGGGGGAGTGGCTGAATGCGCCGTTCGACCAGGCGGATCCGGAGCGGGTCATCTGCCGCTTCGACGTCAGCGCCGTATTCGACGAGGAGCTCGACGACGAGGAGCTCGAGGACGAGGGCGAAGAAGAGGAAGTGGACGACGAGGACGACGACGAGCTCGAGCCGCTCGACTCGGAGCGGTGAACGCCCTCTCGTCCGTTTCTTACTGGTCTCGCGGAGCTCGCTGATCCCGCGGACCGATCACCACCGCCGCCGGCCGGGGCTCACCCGGCCGGCGGCGCGCTGCTCCGCAGCAGAGTCCGCAGCCGGGTCGTGCGCTCCTTCACCGGCACTTCCGCGACCGCTCGCGGCAGCGCCTGGTCCGCGCCGTGCACCACGGACAGATGCCGCTCGCCACGGCTGAAGGCGGTGTAGACCCAGGACCGGGTCAGCGCCTGCACCGCATCGCCCGGCAGCACCACGACCGCCGCCGGCCAGCGCATTCCTGCGGCCTGATGGGCGGTGAGCGCCCAGCCGTGCCGTACGGTCTCGCTCACGCGGTCGCGCGGCACGATGATGACGCCCGCGCCCGCGCAGTCCAGATGCATGCCTTCGGCGTCGGCCGAGACCACCGTGCCCGGCAGGGTCCGGCCCGGGGCCGGTACGTATGCCACCCGGTCGCCCGGGTCGAAGCCGCCGAAGCGGCCGGGGCCCGGGTTGATCCGGTCCTTCAGTGCGGCGTTCAGCGCCCGAGTCCCCGCGGCGCCGCCGTGCCCCGGCGTGATGACCTGCGTATGGTCCGCGGGTACGCCGATCGCGCGCGGCACCGAGTCGGCGACCAGCTGCACGGTGCGGTGCACCGCCTCACCGGCGTCCCGCACCGGAACGATGACCACTTCCTTGCCGGGCGCCTCCACCTGGCTCAGCTCGCCGATCCCGATGCCGGACACCAGCTCGCCGATGGGGCCGGGGTCGGGTGTACGGGATGCGACCTGCGGGCAGGTGCGGGCGGCGAGCAGGTCGGCGAAGACCTTCCCGGGACCGGCCGACCAGAGGACACCGGGGTCTCCGCTCAGGACCAGGCGCGCGCCGTCCGGCAGCGACTCGACGAGCATGGCGGCGGTCTCCACATCGAGCTGCGGCGCATCCAGCACGGCGAGCACATCGACCGCGAGCGCCCCCTCGGCGTCCCGGCCCGGGCCCTCGACGCCCGCCAACAGCCCGGCCACGGTCACGGCCGCGGGGCCGAGGCCGCCCGCGGACGAGGGCGCGGTGGCGGCTCCGCCGACTCCCGGCGCCGCGCGGCCGGCGCCTTCCGCCAGGCCGCCGCCTTCACTGTCCACGCCGCCGCTCGGGCCGCTTTCTCCGGCCGCCTCGCCGGACTCCCGGGTCCGGCCGTCCGTCTCGCTTTCCGTCTTGCTTTCCGTCGTGCCGCCCGGTGCCTCGTCGGCACTCGCGCCGTGCTGCCCGGCGGCGGCCGGGGCGGGGCCTCCGATCGCCGAACCGGCGGGCGCGGCCGTGCCGAACATGGCCGCCAGCCGCTGACGGCCGTCCTCGCTGTGCGCCGCGGCGTACGCGCGCAGGCCCAGCGCGCGGGCTGCAGCCACCATGGCGGCGGGCTCCGCCCGGGCGGCCTCGCCGCCGGTGTGGGCCACGAGGCCGCTCCCGGCCACGGCGCTGATCAGTTCCGCGGCCGACGGGGACGGCGCGGCCTCGGCCGCGGCCCGCCAGTCGGCGGCGGACGGCACTGTCGCGGCGGAAGGCGCGGACACAGCCGCGGGGCCTTCCGCGGCCTGGGCGTCGGCGCCCTGGTGCTCGCCGTCCGCGCCGCGGACCGCGGCGACGCCGGGCGCGGAGGCCGAACCGCTCTCCGGATCAAAGGTGTTGACCAGCCGCGCGAGCCCGTCCGCGAGGCTCTCCTCGGCCAGCGCGTAACGGTCGAGTCCCACCAGCACCCGTACGGGCTGTTCCTCGTTCTCCTCGTCGCCTTCCGACGCCGCCGAGGAAGACGACGCTGACACCGGGCCGGAGCCGGGGGCGTCAAGGGCGTCCCGGAAGACCAGCACCGCGCCGTCCGCGATGGCAGTCCGCAGCGCAGCCTCCGCGTCCGGCACCGATCGCTGCGCGAGTGCGGAGCTCAGGGTCGCGGGCTCCAGAGCCGTGTGCCCTTCGAGGGCGGCGCGCTCCAGCAGCCACTGGACCAGAGCGCGGGCCCGCCGCTCGTCGGCAGGACCGCACTCCGCGCCGAGCAGGGCCCGGGCGAAGCCGTCGGCCTGCTCGGGGCGCACGCCGGGCACGGCGAGGAGTTGCCACGGATCCTCGCGCAGCGCCTGCGCGGCGCGGTCCCCGAACACGTCGAGCACCTTGTCCGCCAGCGCCTCGGGTGCCCCGCCCGCGCCCAGGACCCCCCGCACGGTCGCACTCTGCGCCTGCCGCTCCGTCGGCGGCAGACCGGACAGCCCGCTACGGGAGCCCCCGGCGGCCGCCGGTCCGCCCGGCACGCCGACCGGTCCCCCGCCTGCCAGACCCTGCGCCGCGTCGCTCCGCCCCTGGCCGTACGCGCCCGGGCCACCGCTACCCGTACCCGGTCCGGAGGCGGCAGGACCGGCGCTCGGGCTGACGCCCGCCGTGGGGCCAGGCGCCGTAGGAGCGTTCGCCCGCCCGGCTGAGCCGGGCGCGGCGGCCGGACGGCTCTGCTCGGTGAAGAACGACGCCGCGGACCGCTCACCGCTCTCCACGGCCCGCACGGCTGCCGCCAGCGCCTCCGCGGCTGCCGACCGCCCCACTCCCGCCTCCGCTCCCGAGCCGCCGCTGCCGGCCGTCGCGTCGTCGCCTTCGCCGGCCACTCCCTCGGCCCCCGCCGCCTTGCCACCAGCAGGGCCGGAGCCGGAGCCTGTGTCCGGGCCGGGCGGCGCCGTCCGCGCGTCGTCAGGTGTGGGCTCGCCGGCGGGGCGGTCCGTGGTCACAGGGTGCTCCAGTCCTGGTCGGGATAGCGGTGCAGGGGCGCCGATACGTCGTCCAGCGCCTGGCAGATCTCGTCGGGAAGCGTAAGCGCCTCCACTGACAACGCCTCTATGAGCTGCTGCGCGTTGCGCGCGCCGACGATCGGGGCCGCCACACCTGGCCGGTCGCGGACCCACGCGAGGGCCACCTGGAGCGGAGTGGTGGCCAGGCCGTCGGCCGCCGTGGCGACCGCGTCGACGATGCGGCTCGCCGCGTCGTCCAGGTAGGGGGCGACGAAGGCCGCGAGGTCCGGGGAGGCGCCCCGCGAGTCGGTGGGGGTCGCGTGCCGGTACTTCCCCGTGAGCACGCCGCGCCCCAGCGGCGACGACGGCAGCAGCCCCACCCCCAAGTCCAGCGCGGCGGGCAGCACCTCCCGCTCGACGCCCCGCTGAAGCAGTGAGTACTCCATCTGCGTGCTCGCCAGCCGGGTGTGGGCCCCGGAAGCGGCCAGCTGCCAGGTGGCGGCCTTGGCGAGCTGCCAGCCGCAGAAGTTGGAGACGCCCACATAGCGCGCACGCCCGCTGCTGACCGCGATGTCGAGTGCCTGCAGCGTCTCGTCCAGCGGCGTCGCGTAGTCGAAGGCGTGGACCTGCCAGAGATCGACATGGTCCGTGCCGAGCCGCTCCAGGGAGGCGTCCAGCGCGGCGAGCAGGTGGCCGCGCGAGCCGTCGAAGCGGCGGTCGGGGTCGGGGATGCTGCCCGCCTTCGTCGCGATGACGAGGTCCCGGCGCGGCACGAGGTCCTCGACGAGCTGCCCGAGCAGATACTCGGCGCCCCCGTCCGCGTACACATCCGCCGTGTCAACGAGCGTCCCGCCGGCCTCCCAGAAGGCCTTGAGCTGGTCGGCGGCGTCGTGCTCGCCGGTGTCCCGGCCCCAGGTCAGGGTGCCGAGCCCGATCCGCGATACTCGAAGACCCGTACGGCCGAGGTGCCTCTGCTCCATGGGCCCTGAGATTACTGGCCAGGCCTCCGCGAGCGGTGGGCTGTGGATAACCCTCCACCAACCCGGCACTGACGGATCCCGCACTCGCACGCTAGAGTCCGCAGGAAAGGCACGTTACTGATCGGTAAGGGGAGCGGCTATGCGGCTCGGGATCAACCTCGGCTACTGGGGCGCCGGAATGGACGCCGACAATCTCGCGGTCGCGCGCGAGGCCGACAAGCTCGGCTACTCCGTCTGCTGGGCGGCGGAGGCCTACGGCTCCGACGCCGCCACCGTGCTCTCCTGGGTCGCGGCCCAGACCGAGCGCATCGACGTCGGCTCCGCCATCTTCCAGATCCCGGCCCGCACCCCGGCCATGACGGCCATGACGGCCGCCACCCTCGACTCGCTCTCCGGCGGCCGGTTCCGCCTCGGACTCGGCGTCTCGGGCCCGCAGGTCTCCGAGGGCTGGTACGGCGTCAAGTTCGACAAGCCGCTGGCCCGCACCCGCGAGTACGTGGAGATCATCCGCAAGGCGATGTCCCGCGAGCGCCTGAGCCACGAGGGCGAGCACTGGACGCTGCCGCTGCCCGGCGGCCCCGGCAAGCCGCTCAAGCTCACCGTCCACCCGGTCCGCGAGTACATCCCGCTCTACATCGCCGCCATCGGCCCCAAGAACCTCGAGCAGACCGGCGAGATCGCCGACGGCGCGCTGGTCATCTTCTTCGCCCCCGAGCACGCCGAGGAGACCACGATCGGCTCGATCCGCGCGGGCCGAGAGAAGGCGGGCAAGACCCTCGAGGGCTTCGATCTCGTCCCAACCGTCCCGATGGCCGTCGGCGACGACGTGGACGCCCTCGCCGACCTCTTCCGCCCCTACACCGCCCTCTATGTCGGCGGCATGGGCAGCGCGAAGCAGAACTTCTACAACAGGCTCGCCCAGCGCATGGGCTACGAGAAGGAAGCCGCCGAGATCCAGGAGAAGTACCTCGCCGGCGACAAGGACGGCGCGGCCGCCGCCGTACCGAAGGAGCTCATCGACTCCACGACCCTCCTCGGGCCCGTGGACCGCATCTCCGACCGCATGCAGGCCTACGCCGAGGCGGGCGTCACCACCCTGTCCCTCACCCCGGCGGGCTTCACGCTCGAAGAGCGTCTCGCGTCGCTGCGCGCGGGCGTGGAGGCGCTGGAGCGCTCGGGCGTCGGCGAGTAGTCCCGCCCGCGACACGTACCGCGACACGTACCGACTATCCGTACGCGCATCGCCTACGCGACAGGGCGCGGCTGGTGCCCGGGATCTCAGCCCGGCACCAGCCGTCCCATCAGCTGCCCGAAGGCGACCAGCCTGGCTATCTGGCCCGGCCCGCCGTCGTCCAGCGACTTGCTGAACCGGAAGGCCTCGGGCCGGAATCGGGCCGACGTCAGCGGCGCGTCCGGGTCGCCGCCCGGCACCGTGTTGAGCTCGTGCGGCGTGCCCGTCGCCAGCACCAGATGCACCCCGCGGTCGACCCGGCGGCCCGACTCGTCCCGCCCGACCAGGGTCCGCATCCCCACATGCCGGATCGCACCCAGCGGCAGCACCTGCACCGACGAATCGAGGACCATGCCCTCCGGGGCCTTGTCGTCCGCCAGTTCCTCGCTGTGCCACAGGATCAGCCGCCGCCCGTCGCAGACCGCGGCCTCCTGCCACACCGAGGCGCCCGCCTCGGTCAGATCCACCACCCGCTCCAGGGTGAAGCCCCGCACGCGGTGCCGCCCCAGGACCCCGGCAATCGCCTCGAGCGCGACGTCCGCATGCAGGAAGTAGGCGCGCGCCGCGTCGTCCAGACGTTCGTACGGCGACCAGTCCGGGCTCGCGGGCCCCAGCCGCCGGGGCGCGGGGCGGCTCTTCGCCGCTCTGCTGAACTTGCCCACCCTTCTCACAACCCCCTCCAGGCTCGGAATCACCCTACCCAGAGGTGGCCGGGGAGAGACTGAGAGGTTTTCTGCGGCCGTGGTGGGGGCTCGGGGTGTCTTCCCCGCCACGGCCGTCACCCAGCACAACGCGGGGCGGCCCGGGTGGTTACGCGCCGGGAGAGTCCGCGTTGCTCCTCCATTCGGCGGAGTTGACCGACCGTGCTGTTGCCGGACGGGGCATGCCCCTTTTGACTTTTCCTTTGCGGACGCTCGTACGGAGGTGGCAGTGATGCTCTCGGCCCGAAGCCTGTTCCAGGAGATCCTCGACAACGACGACTCGTTCCGGCTGTTCTGCTCCATCGCGGCCAGCGGCGAGGCACAGGGCGGCTGGGAGAACGGCCGGATCGCCGCACTCGTCCCCGAGTCCCAGCGCGGTCTCGGCCCCAAGATCGTCCGGCACGGCGCGGACGAGGACAAGCACGGGCGAATCTTCAATGCCCTGCTGCGCAAGCGCGGGCTCGAGCCGGTCGACGTCCCCCAGGACGCCGACTACACGATGCTGCTGGAGCGGCAGGGCATCGGCCTGGCCCACGACAAGCTCCGCGCCGACGAGCCGCTGACCGAGTACGACATCGTCGCCTACCTGGCCCACAGCCGCGTCACCGAGCAGCGCGCCTCCGAGCAGATGCAGCTGCTGCGCAAGCACTTCGCCGACCACCCCGACCTCGGCCGCGCGGTGAAGATGATCTCCAACGACGAGGACAACCACCTCGCGTACTGCCACGAGGAGCTGTTGCGCCTGGCCGCCGCCGGCCATGCCCGGACGATCCACCGGATCCTGCGGGAGAGCGCGCTGGCCGAGATCCGGGTCTACCGCGATGTCAGCCTCGTCTTCATGGAGCAGATGGGCCGCATCCTGGGCTGGTCGAAGGCCAAGATGGCGATGCTCACGGCCGGAATCCACGCGGTGTACGTGTACGAGCGGCTCGGCGGCTGGCGGCGGATGGTCAGCCTGAGGATGCCGGAGCGGCTGGACGCGCTGGGCGGTCCCGCAACGGCCGCCCCCGAGTTCGCCTGAGCCACGTCCCGTTCATCCCGTCCTACAGCCAGCCGCGGCGCTTGAACATGCGATGCAGGCCGAGCACGGCCATGGCCATGACCGCGATCACCGCCGGATAGCCCCATACGGTCGTCAGCTCCGGCATGTGCGCGAAGTTCATGCCGTAGACCCCGGCGATCATGGTGGGCACCGCGACCATCGCCGCCCACGCCGAGATCTTCCGCAGGTCGTTGTTCTGCCGTACGCCCACCTGCGACAGATGCGCCGCCAGGATGTCGGAGAGCAGCCGGTCGAAGGCCTCCGCGTACTCGCTTGCGCGCGTCAGGTGGTCGGCGACGTCGCGGAAGAAGGGCTGCGCGTGCGCGTGCACGAACGGCACGCCGGCTCCGGCAAGCCGCGCGACCGGCTCGGCCAGCGGGCCGACCGCGCGCCGGAACTCGACCACCTGGCGCTTGAAGTGGTAGATCCCCGCCGCGGTGTTGCCCGTGTCGCCGCCCGTCGGTGCGAAGACCTCTGCCTCCAGCCCGTCCAGGTCGGTCTCGAGCTGCGCCGCCACGACGAGATAGCCGTCCACGACCGCGTCGCTCACCGCGTACATCACGGCGGTCGGGCCGTGCCGGAGAACCTCGGGGTCCTCCTCCAGGCGGCGGCGCACCTCGGCGAGCGGGGCCCCCTCGCCGTGCCGGACCGTGACGACGAAGGAGTCGCCCACGAACAGCATGAGCTCGCCGGTCGTCACCGTGCCGGTCGTCCCGTCGTAGAGGACCGGCTTGAGGACCAGGAAGAGGGAGTCGTCGTAGACCTCCAATTTCGGCCGCTGGTGGGCCTTGAGCGCGTCCTCCACGGCCAGCGGGTGCAGTCCGAACTCGCTGGTCACTAGGTCGAACTCGCCCTCGGTCGGCTCGTGGAGACCGATCCACAGGAAGCCCTCACCGGTGGCGCGCACCTCCGCCAGGGCTTCGGAGACGTCGGCGGGACCCTCGGTGCGGCGCCCGTTCCGGTAGATGGCGCAGTCCACGATCACGCTGCGCATTCTCCCTCCGTCCGGAGGGATGCGCACGGGAGGCGGGTTGCGCGAGCCCGTAGGGTTGCAGACATGCCCACGCTGATCCTCGTACGGCACGGCCGTTCCACCGCCAACACCGCCGGGGTGCTCGCGGGCTGGACGCCCGGGGTCGCCCTCGACGAGCGCGGGGCCGCGCAGGCCGCCGCGCTGCCCGGGCGGCTGGCGGGACTGCCGCTGGCCGCCGCCGTGACCAGCCCGCTGCAGCGCTGCCAGGAGACGCTGCGGCCGCTGCTCGACGCCCGCCCGGAGGTGCCGCTGTACGCGGACGAGCGGATCGGAGAGTGCCACTACGGCGACTGGACCGGGCGCAAGCTCAAGGAGCTGGCCGACGAGCCGCTGTGGACCACCGTGCAGCGGTACCCGTCGGCCGCCGAGTTCCCGGGGCCCGAGGGCGAGTCCGTACGGGCGATGCAGGCGCGCGCCGTGGACGCCGTACGGGACTGGAACGCCCGGATCGAGGCCGGGCACGGCGCCGACGCCGTCTTCCTGATGTGCTCGCACGGCGACATCATCAAGTCGCTGGTCGCCGACGCCCTCGGGCTGCACCTGGACCTCTTCCAGCGGATCTCGGTCGAGCCCTGCTCGGTCACCGCGATCCGCTACACCCCGCTCCGCCCCTTCCTGCTCCGGCTCGGCGACACCGGGGAGTTCAGCGCGCTGGCGCCGGACGGGGGCGGTACGCCGCGCGCCGAGGGCGATGCGCCCGTGGGCGGTGCCACGGGCGCACCGTGATCGCCTCGCGCAGTAGGGTGGACGGGCCGCGGCCCGGGGTACGGGGGACCCGCGCGCAACCCGTTCAGACCGTGCGGATCGCAGCGATTCGCCAGGTCCGAACGATTCGCCAGTTTCCAGATTCCGCAGCGATGACAAAGGGAGCAGGACGTGGCCCGTCAGGTGTTCCTGTACGACCCACCGGACCGCTTCGTCGCCGGTACGGTCGGGCTGCCTGGCCGCCGGACGTTCTTCCTCCAGGCCAGTGCGGCAGGCAGGACGACCACCGTCGCCCTTGAGAAGACCCAGGTGGCCGCGCTCGCCGAGCGGATCGACGAGCTCCTGGACGAGGTGGTGCGGCGCACCGGGGGCAACGCGCCGGTGCCGGCCGTCGCCCCCGCCGAACTCGCCGACGCCGAGCCGCTCGAGGTCCCCGTCGAGGAGGAGTTCCGGGTCGGGACCATGGCGCTCGCGTGGGACGGCGAGGAACAGCGCATGATCGTCGAGGCGCAGGCGCTCGTCGAGCTCGATGCGGAGACCGAGGAGGACCTCGCGGAGGCGGAGGAGCGGCTGCTGCAGGACGAGGAGAACGGTCCGCCGATGCTGCGGGTCCGGCTCACCGGGCCGATGGCCAGGGCGTTCGCCAAGCGGGCGCTCGAAGTGGTGAACGCCGGACGCCCGCCGTGCCCGCTGTGCAGCCTGCCGCTCGACCCGGAGGGACACGTATGTCCGCGCCAGAACGGATACCGCCGCGGAGCGGCCTGACCGGCCCGGCCGACGACCCGGCCGGCCCGGCCGCCCCGGCCGACGACTCCGCCGTGTGCGAGCTGCTCGCCGAGGGTGAGCTGACCGTACGCGGACGGATCCGCGAGGCGTCGAACGCGGTGCTCTACTGCTCCGTGGAGCTCGACGGGCGGAGCGGGACCTGCATTTACAAACCGGTCGCCGGGGAGCGGCCGCTGTGGGACTTCCCGGACGGGACGCTGGCGCAGCGCGAGGTGGCGGCGTACGAGCTCTCGCGCGCGACCGGCTGGGACCTCGTCCCGCCGACGGTGCTGCGCGACGGCCCGTACGGCGAGGGGATGTGCCAGCTGTGGATCGAGGCGGACCCGGCGGTCGAGCTGCTGGCGCTCGTCGAGGGGGAGGAGCCGGGGCCGGGCTGGAAGGCCATCGGATTCGCCGAGGTGGGCGGTGGCGGCACGGCGCTGCTGGTGCACGCGGACGATCCGCGGCTGCGGCGGCTCGCCGTCCTCGACGCCGTGATGAACAACGCGGACCGCAAGGGCGGGCACCTGCTGCCCACGGTGGACGGGAAGCTGTACGCGATCGATCACGGGGTGACGTTCAACGCCGAGGACAAGCTGCGCACGCTGCTGTGGGGCTGGTCGGCCGAACCGCTCACCGACGAGGCTCTGGGCGTGCTCCGCCGGATCTCGGAGGACCTCGCGGAGGGCGGCTCCCTCGCCGCCAGGCTCGCGGAGCTGATCATCGCGGACGAGTTGGAGGCGCTGCGGGACCGGGTGGCCGCGCTGATCTCGACGGGCCGTCACCCCGAGCCGAGCGGCCAGTGGCCCGCCATCCCCTGGCCCCCGGTCTGACGGGCCCCATGCGGCGGGCCGGCGACCACGCATGCGGCGAATCCGCAAGAGCACCACTCCGGCCAACCCTGAAGGTCCGGTTCGTGTGACGATCACGCATCCGGTTACGCTCAAGGCATGTATGCCTGGCCCGCTTCTGAGGTTCCCGCCCTGCCCGGCAGTGGCCGTGACCTCCGGATCCACGACACCGCGACCGGGGGCCCGATCACCCTCGACCCCGGTCCCGTCGCCCGCATCTACGTCTGCGGCATCACCCCGTACGACGCCACCCACCTGGGGCACGCGGCGACCTACAACGCGTTCGACCTCGTCCAGCGCGTGTGGCTCGACACGAAGCGGCAGGTTCACTACGTCCAGAACGTGACGGACGTCGACGATCCGCTCCTCGAGCGGGCCGAGCGGGACGGGCAGGACTGGACGGAGCTCGCCGAGCGCGAGACCGCGCTCTTCCGCGAGGACATGACCGCCCTGCGGATGCTTCCGCCGCAGCACTACATCGGCGCGGTGGAGGCGATACCCGGCATCGTCCCGCTCGTCGAACGGCTCCGCGACTGCGGGGCCGCGTACGAGCTCGATGGGGACATCTACTACTCCGTCGAGTCCGACCCGGCCTTCGGCAAGGTCTCGGGGCTCGACGCCGCGACGATGCGGCAGCTCTTCGCCGAGCGCGGCGGCGACCCGGAGCGCCCCGGGAAGAAGAACCCGCTGGACCCGATGCTGTGGCTGGCCGCCCGCGAGGGCGAGCCGAGCTGGGACGGCGGCTCCCTCGGCCGTGGCCGCCCCGGCTGGCACATCGAGTGCGTCGCCATCGCCCTCGACCACCTCGGCATGGGCTTCGACGTCCAGGGCGGCGGCTCCGACCTGGCCTTCCCGCACCACGAGATGGGTGCTTCGCACGCCCAGACCGTCACCGGCGAATACCCCTTCGCCCAGGCCTATGTGCACGCCGGAATGGTCGCCCTCCATGGCGAGAAGATGTCCAAGTCCAAGGGCAATCTCGTCTTCGTCTCCGCGCTGCGCCGCGACGGCGTGGACCCGGTGGCCATACGGCTCGCCCTTCTGGCGCACCACTACCGCGACAACTGGGAGTGGACGGATGCCGTGCTCGAGGAGGCGGTCGAGCGGCTGGCCCGCTGGCGCTCCGCGGTCTCCCGGCCCGACGGGCCTCCGGCCGATGCCGTGGTCGAGGAGATCCGCGAGGCACTCGCGAACGACCTCGACGCGCCCGCCGCGCTGGAGGCCGTCGACCGCTGGGCCGCCGTCCAGGAGTCGGAAGGCGGTACGGACGAGGGCGCGCCCGGACTCGTATCGCGCGCCGTCGACGCGCTGCTCGGTGTCGCACTCTGACGCGCCGACGCGCTGATCGCGCTTGACCCGGTCCTCTCCGAACGGGGCGCTCCTTCGCCGAAGGAGCGCCCCAATTCCTTTGTACGGGCCGGGTTCGGCGCGCGAACGCGGTGGATGTCCTGCGGCTGGACCAGGCGGGGACGCGCGGTGAGGCGATCGCTAGGATCACGGATCCGCGATTCCGGATCCCGACGACCGCGGCCGCGTTCGGCAGGCGGCTCTATCTGCCAACGCCCGCTTCGATGTCGAGCCGACGCCGACGACGGAATACGACGCGGTGGCCGTCCGGCAGGTCCGCTAGCGGTCAGTGGTCCCGGCGCCGTGTGCCGGATGGCATGCCCGCCCTCACCTCACCGGGGAGTGCGGGTGGGCCATGGGCACGGCGGTGGGGCTACTCGTCGCCGGTGCCGGGAGCGGAGGTATCGGTTCCGGGATCCGTGTCGTCCTCGTCGTCCCTGGCAGGGGGCTTCGACGGGCGCGTGCGGCCGCTGGAGGCGTCGCGGAAATACGAGCCGCTGTCCCGGCCGTCCCCCGTCGAGCCGCCCTCGGTCGCGTGCCCGCCCGGCTGTCCCGGCCCGGGAGCCGGGCCGGAGCCCGGCTGGCCGTCGCGGCGCCGCAGGTAGCGCTCGAACTCGCGGGCGATGGCCTCACCCGACGCCTCCGGCAGCTCGGCCGTGTCGCGCGCCTCCTCCAGCGACTGCACGTACTCCGCGACCTCGCTGTCCTCGGCCGCCAGCTGGTCCACGCCCAGCTGCCAGGCCCGCGCGTCCTCGGGGAGCTCGCCGAGCGGGATGCGGATACCGATCAGGTCCTCCAGCCGGTTGAGCAGCGCGAGCGTCGCCTTGGGGTTGGGCGGCTGCGACACGTAGTGCGGAACCGCAGCCCACAGGCTGACCGCCGGCACGCCCGCGTGCGTACACGCCTCCTGCAGGATGCCGACGATGCCGGTCGGCCCCTCGTACCGGGTCTCCTCCAGGTCCATGGTCCTGGCCAGGTCCGGATCGGAGGTCACGCCGCTGACCGGGACGGGGCGGGTGTGCGGGGTGTCGCCGAGCAGCGCGCCCAGGATCACCACCATCTCCACACCCAGTTCGTGAGCGAAGCCGAGGATCTCGTTGCAGAAGGAGCGCCAGCGCATGCTCGGCTCTATGCCCCGCACGAGTACGAGGTCGCGCGGCTTGGGCCCGCCGACCCGGGCCACCGAGAGGCGCGTGGTCGGCCAGGTGATTTTCCGGACCCCGCCTTCCAGGAAGACGGTCGGCCGGTTGACCTGGAAGTCGTAGTAGTCCTCGGCGTCCAGCGCCGCGAAGACCTCACCCTTCCATTCCCGGTCCAAGTGCCCGACCGCGGTGGAGGCGGCGTCGCCGGCGTCGTTCCAGCCTTCGAACGCGGCCACCATGACCGGGTCGATCAGCTCGGGAACCCCCTCGAGCTCGATCACCCAGCGCCTCCTTCCGACCGGTGGGCGTGTTTCGGACCGCCCCCGGCTGCTGTTCCGTTGCGTGCGCCCCCAGCCTACGGCTTCACCCCGGCCCGCCCGCAGCCCCCGCGCAGACCTGCCCGCGGATTCATCCGAGCTGTCCACCGGAACGTTCCGGCAGATCCGTGGACGCCAGGACTTGATCGCGGCTATACATCGGATGACCGGAAGAGGTCCGATGTTCTTTCCTGGGGCGCGTATGGGTTCGACCGTCACGGGGCTCGAGGTCCACGACAACCGGTTCCCCACCTCGGAGCAGCTCGACGGCTCGGACGCCATGAACCCGGACCGGGACTACTTGACGGCGTACGTCGTGCTGCACACCGACGCCCCCGCCCCGGACGACACCGCGAGCGGACACGCAGACGGACATGCAGACGGACGGCTTCTGCTTCACCATCGGCCGCGGCAACGACGTCATCGCCGCCGCCATCCGCGCCCTCCACCCGTACGTGGCGGACCGCCCTGTGCCCCGTACGGCCGCCGGACTCGCCGACCGACGACGTCCTCGGCCACGCTGCCGTACGCGCGGGGCAGCCGGTCAAGGTGGCGACCGGCGAGCACGTCGCCAACCGCGTCGCCTTCAAGCAGCTGCTGCAGGCCGGGGCCGTCGACTTACTCGGGCGGGCGCTGTGCGCGATCGACGGCAACGCGGAGGCCGCGCGGGCGGCGGGCATCCGGGTCGACCGGATCACCTGGCTCGTGCTGTGCATCGGCGGGGTGCTCGCCGCCTTCGCCGGGATCCTCTACACCGGGCATTACGGGTCGGTGTCCGCGAACCAGGGCAACGGCTGGATCGTCCAGGTCTTCGCGGCCGGGGTGATCGGCGGGATCAGCCTGAACGGGGCGCGGCACGCTCTTCGGTGCGCTCACGGGCGTACCGACCCTGCAGCTCGTGGTCAGCGTGATGACGCCGGGTGGCGTTCCGCAGCTGTGGAACCAGTTATTGAACGGCGCGACCATCATCATCGCCCTGGTGAACTCCCGCTTCGCGAGCGGCGAGAAGCAGGACTGAGGGGGCCTGCCCCCGGGTTCGGCGCGGGCGCGGCGGCAGAACCGAGGGACCCGCCTGCGGCGAGCGGTGTCAGAGCGTGGAGCGGAGCCACTGCTCCACGCTCGCGATGTGGACCGTGGCCCAGGAGCGGGCCGCCTCCGCGTCGCGGTCGCGGAGAGCCGCCAGGATCGCCCGGTGCTCCTGCAGCGTCCTGCTCACCGCGTCCTCCTGGGTGAGCCCGCGCCAGATCCGGGCGCGGGTGGTCGGCCCCGACAGCCCGTCCAGCAGGGAGCACAGCACGGAGTTGCCGCCCGCCTGAACGATCCGGCGGTGGAACTCCAGGTCGGCAGCGACCAGTTCCTCCACCGAGGGCGCGGGGCCCAGCGCGTCCAGCTGCTCGCCCAGCGCGTCCAGCTCGGCGGTGCTGATCCGCGCGCTGGCCAGCGCCGTCGCCGCGGGCTCCAGGATCCGGCGGACGGCGAGGAACTCCAGCACGGTGTCGTCGCGGTGGAAGTCCACCACGAAACTCAGCGCCTCCAGCAGCAGTTGCGGATCGAGGCTGGTGACGTACGTACCGTCGCCCTGGCGCACGTCCAGGATGCGGATGAGGGACAGGGCGCGCACGGCCTCGCGCAGGGAGTTGCGCGAAAGGCCCAGCTCCGCCGCCAGTTCGCTCTCCTTCGGCAGCCGGTCGCCGGGCCGCAGCGCACCGGAGACGATCATTCCCTTGATCCGCTCGATCGCCGCGTCGGTCACGGCCATGAGCGCCCTCCTCTTCCCGGGCCGACCCTCCGGGCCGAGACCTCCGATGTCTGGGCCCATTATGCCCCGTGCACGGCGTTCCCATAGGGAGAGGGCGGCGCAGCGGGCCCGGTGCCGATGACGACGGTGGCGTTCAGCTCGTCGGAAATGGCCACCCGCGGGGTCAGCCCACAGCGGGCGACGGTCGCGACGGCCTGCTGAGCCTGGCGCTCGCTCGTCTCGAAGAGCAGGTGGCCGCCCGGTGCCAGCCACAGTGACGCCGCGGCGGTCACCCGCCGGAGCACGTCGAGCCCGTCCGAGCCGCCGTCGAGTGCCACCCGCGGCTCGTGGATGCGGGCCTCCGGGGGGAGCAGCCCGATCTCGTCGGTCGGCACATAGGGCACGTTGGCGAGCAGGACGTCGACCCGGCCCCGCAGCGCGGCGGGCAGCGGCTCGTAGAGGTCGCCTTCGTACACCTGGCCACCGGCGGCTGCGACGTTGCGGCGGGCGCACCGCACCGCGGCGGGTTCGATGTCGACGGCGTACAGCTCGGCGCGGTCGAGGGCCGCGCCCAGCGCGGCGCCCACCGCACCGGAGCCGCAGCACAGGTCGACGACGACAGCTCGCGGCGGGGCGAGGGCGGCGGCCTGGCGGACGAGGAACTCGGTGCGGCGGCGGGGGACGAAGACCCCCGGGTCCACCGCGATCCGCAGGCCGCAGAACTCCGCCCAGCCGAGGACGTGTTCGAGGGGCAGGCCCGTGGCTCGCCGGTCCACCATGGCGGCGAGCTCGGCCGGCGTCCGTGCCGTGGTGGTGAGCAACTGCGCCTCGTCCTCGGCGAAGACGCAGCCTGCGGCCCGCAGCCTGGTGACGACGACGGATCGAGGGAGAGGAAGGGGGAGAGGTGACGGGGAAACCGACATGAGAGCCTTTCGGAATGCCGAGGGCGCTCTCGCGGTCACCTGCGTCTGCGTCTACGCGGCGGGGACCGTACGGCCGTGAGGTGAGAGCACCCAGCCTGCTACAGCGGTAATGGGTCTCACCTCCTCGTTCCGTCCACTGCTGGATACGGCAACACTACCTGAGCCGGACAACACTCGGCCCCAGAGGGCGGAGGGCGTACGCGTAAGGGGCGGCTCCCGTGAGAGCCGCCCCTTACGCCTTACCCCTTGCCCCTTTATCCCTTGGACCTTTGGAGCCAGTCCGGCGTCAGTTCTTCCGGTCCAGCAGGTCCTTCACCCGCGTCCGCACGTCCTCGGTGTCCAGACCGCGGATCGTCAGCGTCGTCCGGCGGCGCAGCACGTCGTCCACCGTCTCGGCCCACTCGTGGTCCCGGGCGTAGACGACCTGCGCCCAGATCTCGGGACCGTCCGGGTGGATCGGCTCGCCCAGCGCCGGGTCCTCGTTCACCAGGCGCGCGATGTCGAAGGACAGCGAACCGTAGTGCGTGGCCAGGTGACGGGCCGTCAGCGGGTCCATCCGGACCCCCGGCTCGCGGTCCACCAGCAGCCGGTGCGCGACCGCGTTGGGGTTGGCGATACCGGGCAGCGGCACCCGGCGGACCAGGCTGGAGACCGGCTCCATGTCCTCGGTCAGCGGCGAACCGGGCAGCTCCGCCAGCTTGTTCATGACCGTGCGGCCGATGTGCCGGTACGTGGTCCACTTGCCGCCCGCGACCGACAGCATCCCGCCGCGGCCCTCGGTCACGACCGTCTCGCGCTTCGCCTTCTCCACGCCACCGGGACCGCCGGGCAGTACCCGCAGGCCCGCGAAGGCGTAGGTCATCAGGTCACGGTCGAGGTGCTCGCCGCGCACCGAGAAAGCCGCCTCGTCCAGGATCTGCTGGATGTCGGACTCGGTGGCCCGCACATCGGCCGGGTCGCCCTCGTACACCTCGTCCGTGGTGCCCAGCAGGAGCTGGTCCTCCCACGGCAGCGCGAAGGTGATGCGGTACTTGTCGATCGGCGTGGCCATCGCGGCCTTCCAGGGCGCCTTGCGCTTGAGCACGATGTGCGCGCCCTTGGAGAGCCGGATGCTCGGGTCGGCGCCCTTGTCCTCCAGCTTCCGCAGGTGGTCCACCCACGGTCCGGTGGCGTTGAGCACCACGCGCGCGTCGACACCGAACTCGCTGCCGTCCAGACGGTCCTTGAGCTCCGCGCCGGTGACCCGGCCGCGGGTGAAGCGCAGCCCGGTGACCTCGGCGTGGTTGAGCACCACGGCGCCCGACTCGACGGCGGCGCGGACCGTCATGACGGCCACCCGCGAGTCGTTCATCTGGTGGTCGTAGTAGACCGCGACGGCCTTGAGGTTGTCCGTGCGCAGCGCCGGGTTCCCGGCCACCGCCTTGGCCGGGGATATCACCTTGCCGACGCCGTCGCCGAAGGCGGACAGCGCCGAGTAGGCGAAGACGCCCGCGCCCAGCTTGGCGGCGCCGACCGGCCCGCCCTTGTAGACCGGCAGGTAGAAGGTGAGCGGGTTGACCAGGTGCGGGGCCACGTCCTTGGCCAGCACCCGCCGCTCGTGGTGGTTCTCCGCCACCAGCTTGACCGCGCCGGTCTGCAGGTAGCGCAGACCGCCGTGGACGAGCTTGGAGGAGGCGGAGGAGGTGGCGCCGGCGAAGTCGCCGGCGTCCACCATTGCCACCCGCAGCCCGGATTGCGCGGCGTGCCAGGCCACCGAGGTGCCCAGGATGCCGCCGCCGATCACCAGGAGGTCGTACGTGGCCTTCGAGAGCCGTTCCCGGGTTTCGGCGCGGTCCGGATTCGAACCGGCAGCCGGGTGCGTCCCGAGAGTCGGAACGCTCTGCAGGGTGCTCATATTTACTCCTCGTCGTCGATCCAGCCCATGGTCCGCTCGACGGCCTTGAGCCAGCTCTTGTACTCGCGGTCGCGGACATCCGCGTCCATCTGGGGGGTCCACTCGGCGGCCCGGCGCCAGTTGGCGCGCAGGGCGTCGGTGTCGGGCCAGAAGCCGACGGCCAGGCCGGCGGCGTAGGCGGCGCCGAGGCAGGTGGTCTCGGCAACCATCGGCCGCACCACGGGTGCGTCGAGGAAGTCGGCCATGGTCTGCATCAGCAGGTTGTTGGAGGTCATACCGCCGTCGACCTTGAGAGCGGTCAGCTCGACGCCGGAGTCCTTGTGCATCGCATCGACGATCTCGCGGGTCTGCCAGGCGGTGGCCTCGAGAACGGCGCGGGCGAGGTGCGCCTTCGTCACGTAGCGGGTGAGGCCGGCGATGACGCCGCGGGCGTCGGAGCGCCAGTACGGGGCGAACAGGCCGGAGAAGGCGGGGACGAAGTACGCGCCACCGTTGTCCTCGACCGAGCTGGCGAGGGTCTCGATCTCCGCGGCCGTGCTGATCAGGCCCATCTGGTCGCGCATCCACTGCACCAGCGAGCCGGTGACCGCGATGGAGCCCTCCAGCGCGTAGACCGGCTTCTCGTCGCCGATGCGGTAGCCCACGGTGGTCAGCAGCCCGCTGTAGGAGTTGATGACCTTGTCGGCCGTGTTCATCAGCAGGAAGGTGCCGGTGCCGTACGTGGACTTGGCCTCGCCCTCGGCGAAACAGGTCTGGCCGAACAGCGCCGCCTGCTGGTCGCCCAGCGCGGAGGCGACCGGCACGCCCTCGAGGACGCCCTTCGCCGTCCCGTACACCTCGGCCGAGGAGCGGATCTCCGGCAGCACGGCCGCCGGGACCCCCATCGACTCGAGGATCTTGTCGTCCCACTCCATGCTGTGCAGGTTCATCAGCATGGTGCGCGAGGCGTTGGTGACGTCGGTGACGTGCACGCCGCCCTCGGTGCCACCGGTCAGGTTCCAGATGACCCAGGAGTCCATGGTCCCGAAGAGGATCTCGCCGCGCTCGGCGCGCTCGCGCAGGCCCTCGACGTTGTCGAGCAGCCAGCGGATCTTCGGTCCCGCGAAGTACGAGGCGAGGGGGAGGCCCGTCTCGCGGCGGAAACGGTCCTGGCCGACGTTGCGGCCCAGCTCCTTGCAGAGGGCGTCGGTGCGGGTGTCCTGCCAGACGAGGGCGTTGTGTACCGGCTCACCGGTCGCCTTGTCCCACAGGACGGTGGTCTCGCGCTGGTTGGTGATGCCGATGGCCCGGATGTCGCTGCGGGTGAGGCCGGCCTTGCTGAGGGCCCCGGCGACGACCTCCTGGACGTTGGTCCAGATCTCGGCGGCGTTGTGCTCCACCCAGCCCGGCTTGGGGAAGATCTGCTCGTGTTCCTTCTGGTCGACGGAGACGATCCGGCCGTCGGTGTCGAAGACGATGCAGCGGCTGGAGGTGGTGCCCTGGTCGATAGCGGCGATGAACGGGCCGGCGGTGTGGGCGTCGGTCACGGTGTGCTCCTGGGGTCGGAAGGGGTCGGGAAGGGGCTCAGGCGAAGGCGAGCTCGTACAGACCGCCCGCGAGGGCGCCGCCGATCAGCGGGCCGACGACCGGGATCCAGGCGTAGCCCCAGTCGGAGCCGCCCTTGTTCGGCAGCGGCAGCAGCGCGTGGACGATACGAGGGCCGAGGTCGCGGGCCGGGTTGATGGCGTAGCCGGTCGGGCCGCCGAGCGAGAGGCCGATGCCGACCACCGTGAGGGCAACGATCAGCACACCGGTGCCGGAGACGGCCAGGCCCTTGGTGAGACCCAGAGTGAGGATCAGGAGAACGAGCGTGGCGGTGCCGATGATCTCGGTCATCAGGTTCTGCACCGCGTTCCGGACCTCCGGGCCGGTGGAGAAGACGCCGAGCACGGGGCCGGCGGCGGGGGCGGCCGACTTGTCGACGAGGCCTTCCTCGTCCTTCTTCCCGATGATCTCGGGGTCGGTGAGGTGGGCCTGGAACTGGCCCTGGTACGCGAGCCAGGCGAGCGTGGCTCCGATCATGGCGCCGAGCATCTGGCCGGCGAAGTAGACCGGAACGTTGCCCCATTCGCCGCTGGTGATGGCGACGCCGAGCGTGACGGCCGGGTTGAGGTGCGCACCGGAGAGCGGGACGGATATGTAGGCGGCGGTCAGGACAGCGAAGCCCCACCCGAAGGTGATGGCGACCCAGCCGGCGTTGAGCGCCTTCGAGCGCTTCAGGACGACGCCGGCGACAACGCCGGCACCGAGCAGAATGAGCACGGCGGTACCAATGGTCTCGCCGAGGAAAATGTCGGAGCTGGACACCCGCGACTCCTTTGTCAGTCATCCAGGGGAAGGCGGGCCACGGGGTCCCTCCCGTACGCCCGCGCCCTCGGGTGAGGGCGACTACCGGTCCGCTGCCGTCGGACACCATAGCGAAGTTATCGGCAGGTGTTCGACAATGCCGACCGGCGAACGGCAGTTTTCTTCACCGTTACGACTGCGTCAATAGGGGTGCCGCGGTTAATTCGCACCGTTGTCCAAGCGTGACTACGGGCAGCCCAAACGCCTGGTGGCGGAGCGTGTACGAGGGTCGGCGGAGGGTCAGAAGCGGGTGACGCCGAGGTCCCGCGACACCGCACGGGCGCAGTCCCGTACCGCGGCCACGAGGGCGGACCGAAGGTCGCCGTTCTCACACACCCGTTCCACGGCGCCGGTGATGGCGACCGCGCCCACCGGCATGCGGTGCCGGTCGTGGATGGGGGCCGCGACCGAGGCGACGCCCTCCCAGGTCTCCTCCACGTCGGCGGCCCAGCCACGCGCGCGTGTGAGGTCCAGGACGCCCTCGAACTCCTCGAGCGCGGTCACCGTTCGGGTCGTGAACGACTTCCTGTTGCCCTCGGTGACCTCGCTGTGCGCCACCGGGTCGTACGCCGAGAGGACCTTGCCCAGGGCTGTGCTGTGCAGCGGCTGCATGGCGCCGACCTCCAGCACCTGGCGGCTGTCGTCGGGCCGGAAGACGTGGTGCACGATCAGTACGCCCTGCTGGTGCAGAACCCCCAGATAGACGCTCTCGCCGCTGGACCGCGCCAGGTCGTCCGTCCACACCAGGGCGCGGGCCCGCAGCTCGTGCACGTCCAGATAGCTGTTGCCCAGGCGCAGCAGCTCGGCGCCCAGCTGGTAGCGCCCCGAGACCGCGTCCTGCTCGACGAAGCCCTCCTGCTGAAGGGTGCGCAGTATGCCGTGCGCTGTGCCCTTGGCCAGCCCCAGCGCGGCCGCCACATCCGACAGACCGAGCCTGCGCTCGCCCCCGGCGAGCAGCCTCAGCATCGCAGCCGCTCGCTCGAGCGACTGGATCGTGCGGGCCATCGGGCAACCTCCTCCACCCACAGGGTTCGACAATGCTGAACACTATCGGCCTTTGCCGACCCGTTGGTACCACCCCTGGAAGTTCGCGCTTCGTGCCCGGGCGTCCCCCGCCCGCGCCGCACCGCAGCTGTCCGCCCCGTGGAACACCCCGGGCCGGCGACGGCGCCGAAGGTTACTCTGGCCGGGTGCGCCCTCCGAAGGAAGGCGCAAAGCCGACAGCCGTCGCATCCCAGGGAGCGTCTCCATGGCCTACGAGCCATCGTCCGCCGACACCGACCGGGCCTCCGCACTCCGGGAGGCGCTCGCCTCCCGAGTGGTCGTGGCCGATGGGGCCATGGGCACCATGCTCCAGGCGCAGGATCCGAGCCTGGACGATTTCCAGCAGCTGGAGGGCTGCAACGAGATCCTGAACGTCACCCGCCCCGACATCGTGCGCTCGGTCCACGAGGAGTACTTCGCGGTGGGCGTGGACTGCGTGGAGACCAACACCTTCGGCGCCAACTTCGCGGCGCTGGGGGAGTACGACATCGCCGACCGGATCTTCGAGCTCTCCGAATCCGGTGCCCGGATCGCCCGTGAGACGGCCGATGAGTTCACGGCCGGGGACGGCCGCCACCGCTGGGTGCTGGGCTCCATCGGCCCCGGCACCAAGCTGCCGACCCTCGGCCACGCCCCGTACACCGCGCTGCGCGACGCCTACCAGCAGAACGCCGAGGGCCTGATCGCCGGCGGCGCGGACGCGCTTCTCGTGGAGACCACCCAGGACCTGCTGCAGACCAAGGCCGCGGTCCTGGGCGTGCGCCGCGCCCTGGACGCCACGGGCGCGGACCTGCCGCTGATCTGCTCGGTGACCGTGGAGACGACCGGCACGATGCTGCTGGGCTCGGAGATCGGTGCCGCGCTGACCGCGCTGGAGCCGCTGGGCATCGACATGATCGGGCTCAACTGCGCGACCGGTCCCGCGGAGATGAGTGAGCACCTGCGCTACCTGTCCCGCCACTCGCGGGTGTCGCTGTCCTGCATGCCCAACGCGGGCCTGCCCGTGCTGGGCAAGGACGGCGCGCACTACCCGCTCACCCCCGGCGAGCTGGCGGACGCCCAGGAGACCTTCGTCCGCGAGTACGGCCTCTCGCTGGTCGGCGGCTGCTGCGGTACGACGCCCGAGCACCTGCGCCAGGTCGTCGAGCGCGTCCGTGACCTCACGCCCACCGAGCGCGAGCCGCGCCCCGAGCCCGGCGCCGCCTCGCTCTACCAGACCGTCCCGTTCCGCCAGGACACCTCGTACCTGGCCATCGGCGAGCGGACGAACGCCAACGGGTCCAGGAAGTTCCGTGAGGCGATGCTGGAGGGTCGCTGGGAGGACTGCGTGGAGATGGCGCGCGACCAGATCCGCGAGGGCGCCCACATGCTCGACCTGTGCGTGGACTACGTGGGCCGCAACGGCGTCGCCGACATGGAGGAGCTGGCCGGACGCTTCGCCACCGCCTCCACCCTCCCCATCGTGCTGGACTCCACCGAGGTGGACGTCATCCGCGCCGGACTGGAGAAGCTGGGCGGCCGCGCCGTCATCAACTCGGTCAACTACGAGGACGGGGACGGGCCCGAGTCGCGGTTCGCGAAGGTCACGAAGCTGGCGGTCGAGCACGGCGCCGCGCTGATCGCCCTGACCATCGACGAGGAGGGCCAGGCCCGCACCGTCGAGAACAAGGTGGCCATCGCCGAGCGCCTGATCACGGATCTCACCACCAACTGGGGCGTGCACGAGTCGGACATTCTCATCGACTGTCTGACCTTCACCATCTGCACCGGCCAGGAGGAGTCCCGGCGCGACGGCATCGCCACCATCGAGGCGATCCGTGAACTCAAGCGCCGCCACCCGGACGTCCAGACCACGCTCGGCCTGTCCAACATCTCCTTCGGCCTCAACCCGGCCGCGCGCATCGTTTTGAACTCGGTCTTCCTCGACGAGTGCGTCAAGGCCGGGCTGGACTCGGCGATCGTGCACGCCTCGAAGATCCTGCCGATCGCCCGGCTGGAGGAGGAGCAGGTCAAGGTCGCCCTGGACCTGATCTACGACCGGCGCAGCGAGGGCTACGACCCGCTGCAGAAGCTCATGGAGCTCTTCGAAGGCGCCACCGCCAAGTCACTCAAGGCGGGCAAGGCCGAGGAGCTGGCAGCCCTCCCGCTGGACGAGCGGCTGCAGCGCCGGATCATCGACGGCGAGCGCAACGGCCTGGAGGCCGACCTGGACGAGGCGCTCCAGGACCGGCCCGCCCTGGACATCGTCAACGAGACGCTGCTGGCGGGCATGAAGGTGGTCGGCGAGCTGTTCGGGTCCGGTCAGATGCAGCTGCCGTTCGTCCTCCAGTCGGCCGAGGTCATGAAGACCGCGGTCGCCTACCTCGAGCCGCACATGGAGAAGTCCGACGACGAGGGCAAGGGCACGATCGTGCTGGCCACGGTGCGCGGAGACGTCCACGACATCGGCAAGAACCTGGTCGACATCATCCTGTCCAACAACGGCTACAACGTCGTGAACCTGGGCATCAAGCAGCCGGTCTCCGCGATCTTGGAGGCCGCCGAGGAGCACAGGGCCGACGTCATCGGCATGTCCGGGCTGCTGGTCAAGTCCACCGTGATCATGAAGGAGAACCTGGAGGAGCTGAACCAGCGCAAGCTGGCGGCCGACTTCCCGGTGATCCTCGGCGGTGCGGCCCTCACCCGCGCCTACGTCGAGCAGGACCTGCACGAGATCTACGAGGGCGAGGTCCGCTACGCCCGCGACGCCTTCGAGGGCCTGCGCCTGATGGACGCCCTCATCGCGGTCAAGCGAGGTGTCCCCGGTGCGACCCTGCCCGAGCTCAAGCAGCGCCGCGTGCCCAAGCGAGACGTTCAGGTCACCGAGCCCGAGCCCTCCCAGGGCGCCGTACGCTCCGACGTGGCCACCGACAACCCCGTCCCGGAGCCCCCCTTCTGGGGCACCCGCGTGGTCAAGGGCATCCAGCTCGCCGACTACGCCTCGTGGCTGGACGAAGGCGCCCTGTTCAAGGGGCAGTGGGGGCTGAAGCAGGCCCGTACCGGCGACGGCCCCTCGTACGAGGAGCTGGTGGAGTCCGAAGGGCGCCCCCGGCTGCGCGGCTGGCTGGACAAGCTCCAGACCCAGAACCTGCTCGAGGCCGCCGTCGTCTACGGCTACTTCCCCTGCCACTCCAAGGGCGACGACCTCATCCTGCTGGGCGAGGACGGCTCCGAGCGGACCCGCTTCACCTTCCCGCGCCAGCGCCGCGGCCGCCGCCTGTGCCTGGCCGACTTCTTCCGCCCGGAGGAATCCGGCCAGACCGATGTGGTCGGCCTCCAGGTCGTCACTGTCGGGTCGAAGATCGGCGAGGCCACGGCCGAGCTGTTCGCCGCCGACTCCTACCGCGACTACCTCGAGCTGCACGGCCTGTCCGTCCAGCTGGCCGAGGCCCTCGCCGAGTACTGGCACGCGCGCGTGCGCGGCGAGCTGGGCTTCTCCGGCGAGGACCCGGAGGAGATGGAGGACATGTTCGCCCTGAAGTACCGCGGCGCGCGGTTCTCCCTGGGCTACGGCGCCTGCCCCGACCTGGAGGACCGGGCGAAGATCGCCGAGCTGCTCGAGCCCGAGCGGATCGGCGTCCAGCTCTCCGAGGAGTTCCAGCTCCACCCGGAGCAGTCCACGGACGCCATCGTCATCCACCACCCCGAAGCCAAGTACTTCAACGCTCGGTGATCGGGATCGTCGTACACTAGACGGTCCGGTACAGGCCGGTCGGTGCCCTTCCGGGGGCTTCGGCCGGCCCCTTTGTCCCTTAAGGGGCAGCCTGACGAGAGGAGCACGGATGACCAGCATCATCCCCGCACTCGACACCCGTACGGCCGAAGGCTCGGCCCTCCAGGCGGTGCTCCTCGACATGGACGGCACCCTCGTCGACACAGAGGGCTTCTGGTGGGACGCCGAGGTCGAGATCTTCGCCGAGCTGGGCCACGAGCTCGGCGAGGAGCACCGCGAGGTCGTGGTCGGCGGCCCGATGACGCGCAGCGCGTCCTACCTGATCCACGCCACCGGCGCCGACATCACGCTCCCCGCCCTGTCCTCCCTGCTCAACGCCCGGTTCGAGGAGCTTGTGGACCGCGGCGTGCCGCTGATGCCCGGGGCCGCCAGGCTGCTCACCGAGCTGGCTGCCCACGAGGTCCCGACCGCCCTGGTCTCCGCCTCGCACCGCCGCATCATCGACCGGGTGCTCAAGTCGATCGGCCCCGATCACTTCGCGCTCACCGTCGCGGGGGACGAGGTGGCGCGCACCAAGCCGCACCCCGACCCGTACCTGCTGGCCGCGGCGGGCCTGGGCGCCGAGCCCGCCCGCTGCGCCGTCGTGGAGGACACGGCGACCGGCGTGGCGGCGGCGGAGGCCGCCGGGTGCCGCGTGGTGGCCGTCCCGTCCGTCGTGCCGATCGAGCCCGCCGAGGGGCGCCTGGTCGTGGGCTCGCTCGAAGAAGTCGACCTCGCCTTCCTCCGTGGGCTCATCAACGGGATGCCCTGACGAAGCCGAAAGTGACGTTTCTCACACACCGCTCCGTCGACAGCCCAGAAACGATCTGGTCGGAGGTGTCCTCCAAGGGCTGAACGTGCACCCCTATGTCCGCATAGATGGTCAGCTGGCCGAATCGCTCCGGGTCCGGATGCTGGACAACCGTGGGCCGTTATCGATGCGTGACAGCGCCTCAACTTCGTTGTGTTCCGGCGCGTCTGTGACTGCCTACTAATCTCGTGGCGAGAACTTTTGCCGCATCCCTGTGACCAGCAGCCCCTCCTCGGTATGGTCCCGGGATCGACGCTTCCGCAGGAGACCGCCGACGATGAATCGCAAGACCCTGGTGCTGCCGGCCGTAGTGGGCCTGCTGGCCACCCTTCTCGCAGCTTGCGGTGGTTCGGACGATGCGGGCGACGGCGGCGAGCCCATCGTCGTCGGGACCACGGACGCCTTCGTGACGACGGCGGACTACCCGGCCCCCTTCGATCCGGCCCTCGCGTACGAGGCGGGCGCGTGGAACATCCTCCGGAACACCTTCCAGACGCTCATGGCGCTGCCCCGCTCCGGTGGTGACCCGACGCCCGAGGCGGCCGAGAAGTGCAGCTTCTCCGACCAGAAGAACGAGTCGTACCGCTGCACCCTGCACAGCGGCATGAAGTTCGCCAACGGCCACGCCCTCACCGCCGAGGACGTGAAGTTCTCCATCGAGCGCACCCTGGCGATCAAGAACCCGAACGGCCCGGTCGGGCTGCTGTCGAACATCGACGCGGTGGAGACCCCCAGCGACTCCGAGATCGTCTTCCACCTCAAGTCGCCTGACGCGACCTTCCCGCACAAGCTGGCCACCCCCGCCGCGGCCATCGTCGACAGCGAGGCCTACGACGGGACCAAGCTCCGTGACGGCTTCCAGACCGACGGCTCCGGCCCGTACACCCTCCAGACCGAGGTGAAGAACGGCCAGGTCGTCTCTGCCGTCTTCAGCAGGAACCCCAACTACGAGGGCAGCCTGAAGCTGAAGAACGACGAGGTCGAGATGCGCTTCTTCAAGGACTCCGACGCCATGGAACGGGCCCTTCAGAAGGGCGACATCGACCTGATGACGCGCACCATGGCGCCGGACCAGGTCGCCCGGCTGCAGCGCGGCGACTCCAAGAGCATCGAGCTCGTCGAGATGCCGGGCCAGGAGATCCGCTACCTGGGCTTCGACACCGATGACTCGACGGCGGGCAAGAAGGCCGTGCGCCAGGCCGTGGCGCAGGTCATCGACCGCCAGGCGCTGGTGCGCGACGTGTACGAGCGCACCGCGGAGCCGCTCTACTCGATCGTCCCGTCCAGCGTCGGCTCCCATGTGAACTCGTTCTTCAACAAGTACGGCGACCCGGATGTGACGGAGGCACGCAAGACGCTGCGCGCGGCGGGCGTCGAGACCCCGGTGCGGTTCACCCTCCACTACACGACCGACCACTACGGCTCCGCCACCGCCAAGGAGTTCAAGGCGCTGCAGGCGCAGCTCAACCGCAGCGGGCTGTTCAACGTGTCCATCAAGGGCGTGCCGTGGAAGGACTTCCGCCCGGCCCAGTCCAACCGCGACTACGCCGTCTACGGCATGGGCTGGTTCCCCGACTTCCCGGACCCGGACAACTTCATCGACCCGTTCTTCGCCAAGAACAACTTCCTCAACAGCCCGTACCGCAATGACACGATCCGCACCCAGCTGATACCGCAGACCCGGCAGCAGGCCCAGCGCACCGCCGCGGCAAAGGACTTCGAGCGGGCGCAGGACATCGTGGCCGATGACGTGCCCGTCCTGCCGCTCTGGCAGGGCAAGCAGTACGTCGCCGCGCATGACGACGTCACCGGCGTGGAGTGGGCGCTGAACTCGTCCTCCGTGCTCCAGCTCTGGGAGCTGGGGCGCGGTATCTCCGGCTGACGCCTGCCACCCGACGCCCGACGCCGACGCCCGACGCCCGACGCCGACGCCTGACGCAGACCCGCAGGACCGTTCGACAAGAGATGTGTGAGGAACGTGCGCGTAAGGAAACGTCGTCAGTGGCTCGCCGCCCCGCTCGGGGCAGGGCTCGCGGCAGGCCTGCTGGCCGGATGCGGATCGGATGACGCGGACGCGGCCGGTACGGGGCAGCCCATCGTCATGGGGATGACGGACGCGGTCCTGGCGACCGACCCGGCCTCCGGTTACGACCCGGGCTCGTGGCTGGTGTTCAACAACGTCTTCCAGTCGCTCATGAGCTTCCCCCGGGGCGGTACGACCCCGGAGCCCGAGGCGGCCAAGCGCTGCGGTTTCCAGGACAGCAGCAGCCGGGTCTACAAGTGCGAGCTCCAGGACGGGCTCACGTTCACCAACGGCAACCCCCTCACCTCCGAGGACGTCGCGTTCTCCTTCCGCCGCACCTTGAAGATCAACGACAAGGCCGGCCCCGCGGTGATGCTGTCCTCGATCAAGGACATCCGGACCCCGGACGAGAAGAGCGTCGTCTTCCGCCTCAAGGCCCCCGACGCGACCTTCCCCATGAAGATCGCCTCCGGCGCCGGCTCGATCGTGGACCACCGCGAGTACAAAGCGGATGAACTGCGCACCGACGGCAAGGCCGTCGGCTCGGGCGTGTACCGGATGGACTCCTTCGACCCCGAGAAGGAAGCGAAGTTCTCGGTCAACCCGGGCTATAAGGGCCCCGCAGAGGTTCAGAACTCCGGCATGACGATGAAGTTCTTCGAGGGCGACCAGCGGGGTCTCAAGAAGGCTGTCGAGGACGGCTCCGTGGACCTCGCCTACCGCGGACTCGCCATGAAGGACATCGCCGATCTGGAGGCCGCGACCACGGACGACAAGCAGGGCGTCGAGGTCGTCGAGGGCACCAGCGCCGAGGTCCAGCACCTGGTCTTCAACGTCAAGCACCCGGTGGCCGGGAAGCTCGCCGTGCGCAAGGCCATCGCGTACCTGATCGACCGTCAGGCACTGGTCCGCGATGTGTACGAGCACACCGCCAAGCCCCTCTACTCGATCGTCCCGGCCGGGATCACCGGCCACAACACGGCCTTCTTCGACACCTACGGGGACCGGCCGCAGCGCGGCAAGGCCGAGGCGGCGCTGCGCTCCGCGGGCATCTACGACAAGGTGAAGCTCACCCTGTGGGCCACCCCCGTGCGCTACGGCCCCGGAACCCTGCCCGCGTTCAAGGAGATCGCGCAGCAGCTGAACGCCAGCGGGCTGTTCGACGCCACGGTCGAGAGCGCGGACCTGGAGAAGTACGAGAAGGGCATCGAGCGGGGGAAATATGGCGTCTACGTCAAGGGCTGGGTTCCGGACTACCCGGACCCGGACAACTTCACCGCCCCGTTCTTCGGCCACGGCAACGTGCTGGCCAATCACTACGACTCCGAGCGGATCATCAAGCAGCTGATCCCGACGACCGCGGCCGAGTCCAACCGGGCGGCCACCGACGCCAGCTTCCACGAGCTGCAGAACATCGTGGCCGACGAGCTGCCGATGCTGCCGCTGTGGCAGGGCAAGCAGTACGCGGTCGCCCGCGAGAACATCTCCGGTCTCGAGTGGACCCTTGACGCGTCAACGGTGTTCCGCTTCTGGGAAATCAGCAAGAGCACCGTGGAGTAGCCGGTGGCTTCTCCGGAAGAACCGGTGGCTTCCGGAGGAACCGGCGGCTTCGAGGAGAAACCGGAACCTGTGGCTCCGAGGTGTAGCCGGGACGGGCCCGCGTCCCGTACGGTACCGCTGCGGCCCGGGCGCTCTAATGCGTACCGGGCCGCACCAGTCCGCTCTCGTATGCGTAGACCGCGGCCTGCACCCGGTCCCGCAGGCCCAGCTTCGTCAGAACGTGCCCGACGTGTGTCTTGACCGTCGTCTCGCTCACGAACAGATCCGCCGCGATCTCCGCGTTCGACAGCCCCCGGGCGACCAGCTTGAGCACCTCGACCTCGCGCTCGGTCAGGGTGTGCAGGGTGTCGGGCACCGGCTCCTCGCCGGACGGCAGCTTTCCCGCGTACTTGTCGAGCAGCCGCCGCGTGATGCTCGGCGCGAGCATCGCCTCGCCCGCCGCGACCACCCGGATCGCCTGTACGAGCTCATGGGCGGGGGCGTCCTTGAGCAGGAAGCCGCTGGCTCCCGCCCGCAGCGCCTCCACCACGTACTCGTCCAGGTCGAAGGTGGTCAGGACCAGGACCTTCGCGGGCCCGTCCCGGCCAGGACCCGTGATCTGCCGGGTCGCCTCGACCCCGTCCATGCGCGGCATCCGGATGTCCATCAGCACCACGTCCGGCTGCAGTGCCCGCACCTGGTCCAGTGCCTGCAGCCCGTCGCCGGCCTCGCCGACCACGGCCAGGTCCTGCTCGGCCTCCAGGATCATCCGGAAGCCGGTGCGCAGCAGTGGCTGGTCGTCGACCAGTAGGACGCGGATCGCCACAAGGCACCTCGTATTCGTCGGCCGGAACTTCGTCGGCGGGCTTCGCTAGACCTGGCCCATTCTGCCCTGGGCCGGGATCACCGGAAGCGGGTAGGGCGGGGGAGTGCCGCCGAACTCCGGGCAGAACGACTGGTGGTCGCACCAGTCGCACAGCCTGCTGCGGCGCGGGCGCCAGTCGCCGGTCTCCGTCGAGCGCCGGATGGCGTCCCACAGCGCGTGCAGCTTGCGCTCCACGCCCCGCAGGTCGTCCTCCACCGGGTCGTACGTCAGCACATCGCCGCTGCCCAGGTAGACGAGCTGGAGGCGGCGCGGCACGGTCCCGCGCAGCCGCCACAGCACCAAGGCGTAGAACTTCATCTGGAACAGGGCCCCGGAGGCGTACTCGGGCCGCGGGGCCTTGCCCGTCTTGTAGTCGACGATCCGCACGTCGCCCGTCGGCGCCACGTCGACCCGGTCGATGATGCCGCGCAGGGTGAGCCCTGACTCCAGCTCGGTCTCGACGAACAGCTCGCGCTCCGCAGGCTCGAGACGCGACGGGTCCTCGAGCGTGAACCACCGCGCCACGAGCTGCTCGGCCTCGCTCAGCCACCGCACCAGACGCTCGGCCGCGGGCGTCCTCTCCTCCCCGTCGTCCCCGTCCTGCCCGTTCTCCCCGTCGCCTTCGGCGAACAGCTCCGCGAGCTCCGGGCGGGCCGCCAGCAGCCGCTCCCACTCGCCCGCGACCATGGACCGGGCACGCTGCGCCGTGCGCTCCACCGCGGGGTCGTCGAAGAGCCGCTCCAGCACCGCATGCACCAGCGTGCCGCGCGTCGCCGCCTCGCTCGGCTTCTCCGGCAGCCGGTCGATCACCCGGAACCGGTAGAGCAGCGGGCAGGTCATGAAGTCGCTCGCGCGGGACGGCGACAGCGACGACGGCCGCGCGGAGGCGCTGCCTCCGCCGCCCGGCTCCTCGCCGGGCTTCCCGCCGCCGGGCTCCTCGCCGGGGGTTTCCGTGCCGGACTTCTCGGTGCTGGTTCCCATGGCCTTCGACCCTATGGCCCGCCACTGACATCCGGCCGCATACCATCGACGTCAGACGCCCTCGCACCGCATGATCGTGGGATCGCACGAAGCCGCACGAAGCGGAGCGCGCAGCGGAGCGAGGACGGAACGGGCGGATTCAGACGAGGGGACACCGGACACCGTGGACGACAGCGGCGAGCGCGGGAAGCCGCAGCGCCCCCGCGAGAGCGGCGGCGGCATTCTCATGGGCCGCCCTTTCGGCGTGCCGGTCTACGTCGCCCCCAGCTGGTTCCTCGTAGCCGCGCTCATCACCTGGGTCTTCGGCGGCCAGCTGGAACGCGTCCTGCCCGAACTGGGCGGCGTCCGCTACCTCGTCTCGCTGTTCTTCGCGGTGGCCTTCTACGGTTCCGTGCTCGTCCACGAACTGGCCCACACGGTCGCCGCGCTCCGCTTCAAGCTGCCGGTGCGCCGTATCCAGCTGCAGTTCTTCGGCGGTGTCTCGGAGATCGAGAAGGAGTCCGAGACACCCGGCAGGGAGTTCGTCCTCGCCTTCGTCGGCCCGCTGCTCTCGCTCGTCCTCTCCGGCGTCTTCTACCTCGCCCTGCAGGCCGTCGAGCCCGGCACCGTCCCCGGCGTCCTGCTCGCGGGCCTGATGGTCTCCAATCTGATCGTCGCCGCCTTCAACCTGCTGCCCGGACTGCCCCTGGACGGCGGCCGGATGCTGCGCGCCGTCGTCTGGAAGATCAGCGGCAAGCCCATGACCGGGACCGTCGCCGCCGCCTGGACCGGCCGGGCGCTGGCCGTGGCCGTCCTCGTCGGCCTGCCGCTGCTCACCCAGACCGGCGCTCTCGGCCGGGCCGCCGAGGACCTCGGCGGCGTGGACACGATCACCGACGCCCTGCTGGCCGCCATCCTCGCCGCGATCATCTGGACCGGCGCCGGCAACAGCCTGCGCATGGCCAGGCTCCGCGAGCACCTGCCCGAGCTCCGGGCCCGTGCCCTGACCCGGCGCGCCGTGCCCGTCCAGTCCGACACACCGCTCTCCGAGGCGCTGCGCCGGGCGAACGAGGCAGGGGCCCGCGCGCTCGTCGTGGTCGACGGACAGGGCAAGCCCACCGCGGTCGTCCGCGAGGCCGCCATCGCGGGCGTCCCGGAACACCGCCGCCCCTGGGTGGCGGTCAGCGGGCTCGCCCAGGAACTCAAGCCGGGCATGCGGGTCTCCGCAGAGCTGTCGGGCGAGGAGCTCCTGGACACCCTGCGCGCCACCCCCGCCACCGAGTACCTGGTGGTGGAGGAGACGGGCGAGATCTACGGCGTCCTGTCCACCGCCGACGTCGAGCGGGCCTTCGTCGCCGCCATGGCACGACCCGCTTCATAGGGCCGGTACGCTGGTCACATGTCCGAACCGACCGGTGCCGCCCGCCGTCGCGGGCCCTTCCAGGTCGGGGACCAGGTCCAGCTCACCGACCCCAAGGGACGCCACTACACCTTCACGCTCGAAGCGGGGAAGAGCTTCCACACCCACAAGGGAGCCTTCCCGCACGACGAGCTGATCGGGGCTCCTGAGGGCAGTGTTGTCCGTACCACGGGAAACGTCGCCTACCTCGCGCTGCGTCCCCTGCTCCCCGACTACGTCCTGTCCATGCCGCGCGGTGCAGCCGTGGTCTACCCCAAGGACGCGGGGCAGATCCTGGCGATGGCCGACATCTTCCCCGGCGCGCGCGTCGTCGAGGCGGGCGTCGGCTCGGGCTCGCTCAGCACCTTCCTGCTGCGCGCCGTCGGCGACCAGGGCATGCTGCACTCGTACGAGCGCCGGGCGGACTTCGCGGAGATCGCGGCGCAGAACGTGCGCCGCTACTTCGGCGGCGAGCACCCTGCGTGGCAGCTCACCGTCGGCGACCTCCAGGACAACCTCTCGGACACCGACGTGGACCGCGTCATCCTGGACATGCTCGCGCCCTGGGAGTGCCTGGAGGCCGTCTCCAAGGCGCTCGTCCCCGGCGGCATCCTGTGTGCGTACGTGGCCACCACGACCCAGCTGGCCCGCACGGTCGAGGAGATCCGCGAGCACGGCACGTTCAACGAGCCGACCGCGTGGGAGACCATGGTCCGCACCTGGCACGTCGAGGGCCTGGCCGTGCGCCCCGACCACCGGATGATCGGACACACCGGATTCCTGCTGACCGCCCGCCGCCTCGCGGACGGCGTCGAGCCGCCGCTGCGCCGCCGCCGCCCCGCCAAGGGCGCGTACGGCGAGGACTACGAAGGCCCGGGCAGCGGCAGCCGCTCCTGACACCGGCCAAGTCCTGACACCGGCCAAGTCCTGAAACGGCCCATACCAGCCAAGCGACACAACGACCAAGCCCCGCCGCCGACTTCCGCACGGAAGCCGGCGGCGGCGCCGTTTCCGCGGCGGGCACGCACCAGTGCGGGCCCGGTCGTTCCGGCCGGGTGTGACATGTGGCACGATGCTGGCCACCCCCCGTCGGCTCCGCTTTCACAGGAGACAACTCGCGTGCAGCTCTCTGCAGGCCAGGACCTCCCGCACACCCGCACCCGCCCTGTGCACTGGATCACCACCGCAGCGGCGCTCGCCGCCGTCGTGGCCGGCTCGGCGCTGGTACAGCCCACCAGCGCCATCGCCACGCCTCCGGCCGCCGCCTCGGGTGCCCCCGCCCCGGCTGCGCCCGTCCCGCCCGGCGGGCCCGATCCCAAGAAGGCGGAGTATCCGATCGACTGCGGACCGCAGCCGACAGAGGTCGTCAGCAAGGGATCCGGCGACCTCGACGGCGACGGCCGCCAGGAGACGGTCGCCGTCGTCCGCTGCAAGGCCGGCTTCGGCACCCCGCCCAGCGGCATCTACGTCCTGGCCCACCCGTCGTCGGGCGAGGGCGCCCCGCGGATCGTGGAGACCTTCCTCGACCCGAAGGAGCACATGAACGTCTCGGACCTCGCGGTGCGCGGCAGTACGGTCTCCGCGACCCTGCTCGGCTACTCGTCCGAGAACGTGCCGCGCTGCTGCCCGGATCTGCAGCGGAAGGTCAAGTGGCAATGGCAGGACGGGAAGTTCAGGCTCATCGCACTTCCCGTCGCCGGCAGTGTGTGATCCGTCACTCCGCGTCGGGACCGTAGACTTCGACCTTGTCCGAAACCCGACGTACGTGAATGCAGTCGCCGGGGCACTCCTTGGCAGAGTCGACGACGTCCTGGAGCAGCGGCAGCGGGACGGGCGTTGTGGCGCCCGGCTCGGCCAGCAGCCCGGCCTCCTCGCCCTCCGGCGCAGGTCCCTTCACGTACGCAAGGCCGTCGATGTCGAGCTCGAAGACCTCGGGGGCGTACTGTGCACAGATACCGTCGCCGGTGCACAGGTCCTGGTCGATCCACACCTCGAGAGCCTCGTTCTGTGCGGTCATCTCGCCTGCCGTTCCTGCGTACGGGTACCAATTGAAGCCAACCCTGACGGGTGTTGACCGGCTCGACGATACAACCGGTCGCTTTCCGATGTTGTTGGGTGGGTATTCCCCTGGCGTGGGGACGTGCGCAAGGGTGAAGATCGGACACACCCCGACCGTCTTTGTGATCTAGGGGTTTCAACCCGCACCTGCACAGGTAGGGTCAGGAAGCGTCCAGCTCCCCTTGGAGGAGGTGAGGACCGTGGCAGCCCACGACGACGACATCAACCGCGGCATCCGGCCCGGACGTGGTCCAGAGGACCCGGCGGGACAGGTTGCCTATCTCGAGCAGGAGATCGCCGTCCTGCGGCGCAAGCTCGCCGACTCTCCGCGTCACACGAGGATTCTCGAAGAGCGGATCGTCGAGCTGCAGACCAACCTGGCCGGCGTCTCCGCGCAGAACGAGCGTCTCGCCAACACGCTGCGTGAGGCGCGCGACCAGATTGTGGCCCTCAAGGAGGAAGTCGACCGGCTCGCTCAGCCGCCGGCCGGCTTCGGGGTCTTCCTGCAGGCGAACGAGGACGGGACGGCGGACATCTTCACGGGAGGCCGGAAGCTCCGCGTGAATGTCAGCCCGAGTGTCGAGCTGGACGAGCTCCAGCGCGGCCAGGAGGTCATGCTCAACGAGGCCCTCAATGTGGTCGAGGCCATGGAGTTCGAGCGCTCCGGGGACATCGTCACCCTCAAGGAGATCCTTGAGGACGGCGAGCGCGCCCTGGTGCTGGGGCACACCGACGAGGAGAAGGTGGTGCGGCTCGCCGAGCCGCTGCTGGACGCCACCATCCGCCCCGGTGACGCCCTGCTGCTCGAGCCCAGGTCCGGCTATGTCTACGAGGTCGTGCCGAAGAGCGAGGTCGAGGAGCTCGTCCTCGAAGAGGTCCCGGACATCGACTACGACCGGATCGGCGGCCTGGGCAACCAGATCGAGCTGATCAGGGACGCGGTCGAGCTCCCGTACCTCTACCCCGACCTCTTCAAGGAGCACGAACTCCGGCCGCCCAAGGGCGTACTGCTCTACGGACCGCCCGGCTGCGGCAAGACGCTGATCGCCAAGGCCGTGGCCAACTCCCTTGCCAAGAAGGTCGCCGAGGTGACCGGGCAGCCCGCCGGCAAGAGCTACTTCCTGAATATCAAGGGCCCCGAGCTCCTCAACAAGTACGTCGGTGAGACCGAGCGCCACATCCGCCTGGTCTTCCAGCGCGCCCGGGAGAAGGCGAGCGAGGGCACCCCCGTGATCGTCTTCTTCGACGAGATGGAGTCGCTCTTCCGCACCCGCGGCTCCGGGGTCAGCTCGGACGTGGAGAACACCATCGTTCCGCAGCTGCTCGCGGAGATCGACGGTGTCGAGGGCCTCGAGAACGTGATCGTCATCGGCGCCTCGAACCGCGAGGACATGATCGACCCGGCCATCCTGCGGCCCGGCCGCCTCGATGTGAAGATCAAGATCGAGCGCCCGGACGCGGAGGCGGCCAAGGACATCTTCGGGAAGTACCTCGTCCCGACCCTGCCGCTGCACTCCGACGACCTGACCGAGCACAACGGCTCCAAGGAAGCCGCGGTCGACGGCATGATCCAGTCGGTCGTCGAGCAGATGTACGCGGAATCGGAGGAGAACCGCTTCCTCGAGGTCACGTACGCGAATGGCGACAAGGAAGTCCTGTACTTCAAGGATTTCAACTCCGGCGCCATGATCCAGAACATTGTGGACCGGGCGAAGAAGATGGCCATCAAGGCATTCCTCGACCACAACCAGAAGGGTCTGCGGGTCTCCCACCTGCTCGCCGCCTGCGTGGACGAGTTCAAGGAGAACGAGGACCTGCCCAACACCACCAACCCGGACGACTGGGCCCGGATCTCCGGAAAGAAGGGCGAGCGGATCGTCTTCATCCGCACCCTTGTCACTGGAAAGCAGGGCGCGGACACCGGTCGCTCCATCGACACGGTGGCGAACACCGGCCAGTACCTGTAAATGGCAGTCCGGCTGCGGATGCCCCTGGCCGGGGGCATCCGCAGCCGGGTGCGTTTTCGGTGAAAATGATCTCCCAGCCTCCGCAAAGGCGTTCTAGGCTCTTCGGTACCGCCGAGTCTCGGCGCAGTGCGGGGAGGGACACCGCACACGCATCGAGAAGAAGCGGTACTTGAGCGCCCACCCCACCAGGGGGGCGGCGCCGGGCAAGGAGGGCCGCATGACCGTACGGCGAGTAATGGGCATCGAGACGGAGTACGGGATCTCCGTCCCCGGTCACCCGAACGCCAATGCCATGCTCACCTCGTCCCAGGTCGTCAATGCCTATGCGGCGGCGATGCACCGGGCGCGCCGCGCCCGCTGGGACTTCGAGGAGGAGAACCCGCTGCGGGACGCCCGCGGCTTCGACCTCGCCCGCGAGTCGGCGGACGCCAGCCAGCTCACCGACGAGGACATCGGCCTGGCCAACGTGATCCTCACCAATGGCGCCCGGCTGTACGTCGACCACGCCCACCCGGAGTACAGCGCCCCCGAGGTGACCAATCCGCGCGACGCCGTCCTCTGGGACAAGGCGGGTGAGCGGATCATGGCGGAGGCCGCCGAACGCGCAGGTCAGCTGCCCGGTGCCCAGCCGATCCACCTCTACAAGAACAACACCGACAACAAAGGCGCCTCCTACGGCACGCACGAGAACTACCTGATGAAGCGGGAGACGCCGTTTTCGGACATCGTGCGGCACCTCACGCCGTTCTTCGTCTCCCGGCAGGTCGTCACAGGCGCGGGCCGCGTCGGCGTCGGCCAGGACGGCCACGAGCACGGCTTCCAGCTCAGCCAGCGCGCGGACTACTTCGAGGTGGAGGTGGGCCTGGAGACCACCCTCAAGCGCCCCATCATCAACACCCGGGACGAGCCGCACGCGGACGCCGAGAAGTACCGCAGGCTCCACGTGATCATCGGGGACGCGAACCTCTCGGAGATCTCGACCTACCTCAAGCTCGGCACCACTGCGCTGGTCCTGTCCATGATCGAGGACGGCTTCATCGCCGTCGACCTGGCCGTCGACCAGCCCGTACGCACCCTGCACCAGGTCTCGCACGACCCGACGCTCGGCCGTCTGGTCACGCTCCGCAGCGGCCGGACACTCACCGCCGTCCAGCTCCAGATGGAGTACTACGAGCTCGCCCGCAAGTACGTCGAGGACCGCTACGGGGCCGACGCCGACGAGCAGACCGTGGACGTCCTCACCCGCTGGGAGGACGTGCTCAACCGGCTCGAGCGGGACCCCATGAGCCTCGCGGGAGAGCTCGACTGGGTCGCCAAGCGGGAGGTGCTCGAGGGCTACCGGCGCCGCGACCGCCTCGAGTGGGACGCCGCCCGGCTGCACCTGGTCGACCTGCAGTACGCCGATGTGCGCCCCGACAAGGGTCTGTACAACCGCCTGGCGGCCCGCGGCCGGATGAAGCGCCTGCTGGACGAGGAAGCGGTCCAGCGGGCCCGTACGAGCCCGCCTGAGGACACGCGCGCGTACTTCCGGGGCCGCTGTCTCGAGCAGTACGCCGACGACGTGGCCGCCGCCTCCTGGGACTCGGTCATCTTCGATCTGCCGGGCCGTGACTCCCTGCAGCGGGTCCCCACCCTGGAGCCGCTGCGCGGCACCCGCAATCACGTGAAGGAGCTCCTGGACCGCTGCCGCACCGCCGAGGACCTGGTGCGCGTGCTGTCCGGCGGCTGAGCCGTGGCTGAACGCGCGTTGTCCGGCGGCTGAGCCGCGGCTGAAACAGCGCGGATCCGGGAATCATCGGGGTGCCCGGACGTTGTAGCAACCACAGGGCCGATGTCGGACCCCGGTTGTAGGGTCTGATCTTGTACGTCGAACCGAGCGGGGTGAGGGATATGGCGACCAAGGACACCGGCGGAGGCCAGCAGAAGGCGTCGCGCACCACCGAGGAGGTCGAGGAGACCGCGCAGGATGCGCAGGTCTCGGAGGACCTCAAGGAACGGCAGGAGAAGCTGTCCGACGACGTGGACTCCGTCCTCGACGAGATCGACGACGTCCTCGAGGAGAACGCCGAGGACTTCGTGCGGTCTTTCGTACAGAAGGGCGGTCAGTAAGACCGGTGGCATCCGTCCCGCGCCCTCTCGGAGGGGGCGCGGGACGGATGACATTCACGGCCCCGGGTAAGGTCCCGAGCAGAGTTCCAAGATCTCGTGGAAGGAAACGCGTGGAAGCCAACACTCGTAGCACAGGGCGTCTGCCGGCTGCCTTCCTGACGCCCGGCTCCTCGTCGTTCATGGACTTCCTGGCCGAGCACTCCCCGGACCTGCTCCCGGGGAACCGGCCTCTGCCCGCGGTGCACGGTGCGATCGAGGCGCCGCACGGCACGACGATCGTCGCCGCGACGTTCCCCGGCGGCGTGGTCCTGGCCGGTGACCGCCGGGCCACGATGGGCAACATCATCGCGCAGCGCGACATCGAAAAGGTGTTCCCCGCCGATGAGTACTCGGCGGTGGGCATCGCCGGCACGGCAGGGCTCGCCGTCGAGATGGTCAAGCTCTTCCAGCTCGAGCTGGAGCACTTCGAGAAGGTCGAGGGCCTGCAGCTCTCCCTGGAGGGCAAGGCGAACCGGCTGTCGACGATGATCCGGGGCAATCTGGGGATGGCCCTGCAGGGCCTGGCCATCGTTCCGCTCTTCGCCGGCTGGGACGTGGACCGCGAGAAGGGCCGGATCTTCTCGTACGACGTGACCGGCGGGCGCTCGGAGGAGCACGGCTTCGCGGCCACCGGCTCCGGCTCGGTCTTCGCGCGCGGCGCCCTGAAGAAGCTCTACCGCGAGGACCTCACCGAACGGCAGGCCACCACCCTGGTCGCGCAGGCCCTGTACGACGCGGCCGACGACGACTCGGCGACCGGCGGCCCCGACCTCGCCCGACGGATCTACCCCCTCGTCACGGTCATCACGGACGAGGGCTTCCGGAAGCTCACGGAGGCCGAGTCCTCGGAGATCGCCCGCGCCATCCACGAGCGGCGGCTCGAGGAGCCGGACGGCCCGCGGGCCGCGCTGCTCTGAGGCGACGGCGGGCTGGAATGCACGTGTCAATGACAGAAAGGGACGGATAGCCGGTGTCGACGCCGTTCTATGTCTCACCCCAGCAGGCCATGGCCGACCGGGCCGAGTACGCCCGCAAGGGCATCGCGCGCGGCCGCAGCCTTGTCGTGCTGCAGTTCACCGACGGCATCGTCTTCGTCGGCGAGAACCCGTCCCGCGCTCTGCACAAGTTCAGCGAGATCTACGACCGCATCGCGTTCGCGGCGGCAGGCAAGTACAACGAGTACGAGAACCTCCGGATCGGCGGCGTGCGCTACGCCGACCTGCGCGGTTACACGTACGACCGCGAGGACGTCACCGCGCGCGGGCTCGCCAACGTCTACGCGCAGACGCTGGGCACCATCTTCTCCAGCGCCGGCGAGAAGCCGTACGAGGTCGAGCTGGTGGTCGCCGAGGTGGGCGAGACCCCGGACGGCGACCAGATCTACCGGCTGCCGCACGACGGCTCGATCGTCGACGAGCACGGGTCCGTGGCGGTGGGCGGCAGCGCGGAGCAGATCAGCAGCTTCCTGGGGCAGCGGCACCGCGAGGGGATGACCCTCGCCGAGGCGATCAAGCTCGCCGTACAGGCACTGTCCCGGGACAGCAACGGCGGGGAGCGGCAGCTGACCGCCGACCAGTTGGAGGTCGCGATCCTGGACCGGACGCGGCCGCAGAAGCGGAAGTTCAAGCGCGTCGTCGGGCGCCAGCTCGCCCGGCTCCTCGAGCCGGAGGGCGGTGCGTCCACGGAGACGGCGTCCGCCGGGGGCACCGACGAGTCCACGTCCGGCGATGACACGGAGTCCGGCTCAGCCACGGAGGAGTAGCCCGCAGCCCTTCACCCGGGTCGGCGGCCATCGACCGACCCGCGGACACCTTTGGGGCCCGGAGACGACGGCGTCGTCTCCGGGCCCCAAAGGTGAAGGGGGTGGAGAGACGGTTCGCGGGGGGAGCGGCGACTTCCACCCGCTCGCCCTTTCAGGGGGCCGGGCGGGGGCGGGGTGGGAAGTGCCGCGCCGCAGCGCGGGCCCGGGCGGGGATTGACCAGGTCGGGCCGCGCACACGCGGACGCGACTATCGCTCGGGCGCGGTCAGGCCCGGGAGTCACGGCAAGCGGCGGCACGGGCGTGGACCCGTCGGCCGTGGCCATCGCTTTCGGCGGACCGGCTGCCGTGCGCGGGGCCGAGGCGCTGCGGGCGGCCCGGGCCGGGGTCGGGCGACGGGACTCCCTGTCGGGCTGCCCCAGGGCGGGAGAGCCGCATCCGTGCGTAGGTTGGGCGGCTACCGCGGTGAGCGCCGCACAGGTGCCCGCGGGGCGCGTGGCTGCGGCGCCTATGCCCGCGGGGCGCGTGTCGCGGGCGCGGATTACGCGTGTGGGGGCGGGGCCGTGGAGCCGCGGGGGATCAGGCGTACCGGGACGGCTTCCCCCTCGGCCGGGCGGCCGTCGAGGACGCCCAGAAGGGCGGTCATGCCGCGTGCCCCCACCTCCTCGGCGGGGAGCTGGACCGTGGTCAGCTCCGGCTCCAGGGCAGTCGCCAGGGCGAGGTCGTCGAACCCCGTGACCGAGACGTCCTCCGGCACCCGGAGGCCCAGCCGCCGTACCGCCTTGCAGGCCCCGGCCGCCAGGATGTCGTCGTCGCACAACAGCGCCGTCGGCCGCGGCCCCGGGCGGGACAGCGCCCGCTCCGCCGCCCGCCGCCCGGCGTCCACGCTCAGTTCGGCGGGTTCTCGGCGCACGGCCGCGTCCGGGGCGGCCCGGAGCGCCTCGGCCAGTGCGTCCGCCCGCACGCGGAAGGTCCAGGAGTCCACCGCGGAGGCGAGGTGCACGAAGCGGCGGTGGCCAAGCGCCAGCAGGTGCTCCGCGACCCGGCGCATCCCGCCGGCGATGTCGAGGTTGACGGTGGCCGCGGCCTCCGCGTCGGCTGGGTCGCTGTCCAGCATCACCAGCGGCAGTCCGCCGCCCCGCATGGCCGCGAGTGCGTCCGCGGCCATCGAGGAGGCGATGACGCCGTCCAGCGCGGCGCGGGCCGAGCCGAAGGGGTCCCGCGCGGGGCCGACGCCTTCGGGGGACGGATAGAGGACCACGCCGAAGCCGTTCTCGGCGGCCACCTGGGCGGCGCCCGTGTAGACCCGGGCGAAGAACTCGTTCGTCAGGGCCGGGACCACCAGCAGGGCTGTCCGCGTCCGGCCGAGCCGCAGATTGCGCGCGGCGAGGTTGGGCCGGTACCCGAGCCGGTCCGCGGCCGCCCGTACAGCCCCGGCCGTACGCTCCGACACCCGGCCGCGCCACTTCTCGCCGAGCACGAGGGACACCGTGGCCTGCGACACCCCGGCGGCCCGCGCCACATCCCGGCTCGTCGCCCGCGCGCCCGCCGGACTGGCGGGAGGGGCCTGGCCGGCGTGGGAGATGCGCGGCTGCTCCGCGCCGGCAGCCGGGACGGGCCCGGGGGCCGTGCCGCCCGCGGAGTCCTGCCCGGGCCGTGCGGCCGCGGGGTGCGGAGCGTCTCCTCCCGCTTCCCCGGCGGCTGCCGCGTCCGGTGAGCCGGTGGCCGGCCTTCCCCGGGCCCCGGGGGCCTGGGCGCTCGTCACGTGTGCCTCCGCCGTTGGTGAGCGTGGCCCGCCGCCGTAATGCGGTGGACTCGCAGTGACCGCCATGGTACGTATAACGGAGCTCGTTATACGTAAAACCTGGGTTCGCCAGGGAATCCGGGGAAAGGGGCAGCCGATGGCCTCCGGCTATGCGGAACTGCTGCCGGCGCGGCATGCGGCGCGGCTGCTGGCCGGGACCCTCGTCGGGCGGCTGCCGAACGCGACCGGCCATATCGCCATCGTGCTCTTCACCCGCGCCGAGGGCGGCAGTTACACGCTGGCCGGCGCGCTGGCGGCCGTCTACGGGCTGGCGACCGCCGTGGGGCAGCCGCTGCTGGGGCGGGCCGTGGACCTCCACGGCCAGCCGCGCGTCATGCTCCCCGCCGCCCTGCTGTCCGCGCTCGGCATGGCGCTGTTCGCCACCGTCGGCCTCGACCCGCTGCCCGCCGCGTACGCCGCGGTGCTGGCCGCGGGCTTCTTCACCCCGCCGCTGGAAGGCGGTCTGCGGGCCCTGTGGCCGGGCGTCCTGGGGCGCGAGGACCGCGTGCACACCGCGTACGCGCTCGACGCCGTGGCGCAGGAGGTGATGTTCACGGTCGGGCCGCTGCTCGTCACCCTGCTGGTCGCCGTCTGGTCCGAGGCCGCCGCGCTGCTGGTGATCAACGCGGTGGGCGTCCTGGGCGCGCTGTCCGTGGTCGTCTCGCCGCCGTCCAGGGCCTGGCGCTCCGAGCCGCGCGAGGCCCACTGGCTGGGCGCACTCCGCTCGCCCGGCCTGCTCGCGCTGCTCGGCGCGTTCTTCTTCGTCGGTCTCGCGCTCGGCTCGATCACCGTCGCCGCGCTCGCGTACTCCGACGACCACGGCAGCGACGCGGTGTACGGCGTGCTGATGGCGGCGCTCGGCTTCGGTGCGCTGGCCGGCGGCGTGGTGTACGGGGCGCGGCAGTGGCGCGGTGCTCCCGAGCGGCGGCTGCGGGTGCTCGTCGGTCTGCTCGCCCTCGGCTATCTGCCGCTCTCGCTGACCCCGGGGACGGGCGCTATGACGGCCCTGGCCGCGCTGTCCGGAGTGTTCCTGGCACCCGCCCTCGCCTGCGCGTTCGTCGTCGTCGACCGGCAGGCGCCGCGCGGCACCGTGACTGAGGCGTTCTCCTGGCTGGTGACGACCTTCACGGTCGGCGCCTCCGTCGGAACGGCCGCCGCGGGCCCCGCCGTCGAGCACAGCGGCACCGGCGCGGGCTTCGCCGTCGCGGGCGCCGGAGGGCTCGCCGGGCTGCTCGTCCTGCTCGCCACCCAGCGGGTCCTCGCAGCTCCCAGGCGTACAAGGGATGCTGAAGTGCAGGCAGAAAATGATCGAAACGCTGCTCCCGAACCCGGTTTCAGAGCAGGCCATCAGGCGTAATGTTCAGGCATGGACCGCCGCATTTTCGGGTTGGAGAACGAGTACGGCGTCACGTGCACGTTCAGGGGACAGCGCCGTCTGTCCCCTGACGAAGTGGCCCGCTACCTCTTCCGCCGAGTCGTTTCCTGGGGCCGCAGCAGCAATGTCTTTCTGCGCAACGGCGCCCGCCTCTACCTCGACGTTGGCTCGCACCCGGAATACGCAACGCCCGAGTGCGACAACGTGATCGAGCTGGTCACCCACGACAAGGCGGGTGAGCGCATCCTCGAAGGCCTGCTCGTCGACGCCGAACGCCGCCTGCACGAGGAGGGGATCGCGGGCGACGTCTACCTCTTCAAGAACAACACCGACTCGGCGGGCAATTCGTACGGCTGCCACGAGAACTACCTCGTGGCGCGGCACGGCGAGTTCTCCCGGCTCGCGGACATCCTCATCCCGTTCCTGGTCACCCGGCAGCTGCTGTGCGGCGCGGGCAAGGTGCTGCAGACCCCGCGCGGCGCCGTCTACTGCGTCAGCCAGCGCGCCGAGCACATCTGGGAGGGCGTCAGCTCCGCGACCACCCGCTCCCGGCCGATCATCAACACCCGCGACGAGCCGCACGCGGACGCCGAGCGCTACCGCAGGCTCCACGTCATCGTGGGCGACTCCAACATGTCCGAGACGACCATGCTGCTCAAGGTCGGGGCCACCGACCTCGTCCTGCGCATGATCGAGGCGGGCACCGTCATGCGGGACCTCACGCTGGAGAACCCCATCCGCGCGATCCGCGAGGTCAGCCACGACATAACGGGCCAGCGGAAGGTCCGCCTCGCCAGCGGGCGCGAGGCCTCCGCCCTCGAGGTGCAGCAGGAGTACTACGAGAAGGCCGTCGACTTCTGCGAGCGGCGCGGCATCGTCAGCGGCACGGTCGAGCGGGTCCTCGAGCTCTGGGGCCGCACGCTCGACGCCATCCGCACCCAGGAGCTGGACCGGATCGACACCGAGATCGACTGGGTGATGAAGTACAAGCTGCTCGAGCGCTACCGCGCCAAGAACAACATCACCATGTCCCACCCGCGGGTCGCCCAGATAGATCTCGCGTACCACGACATCCATCGCCGCCGCGGCCTGTACTACCTGCTGGAGAAGCGCGGCCAAGCGGCAAGGGTGTGCAACGACTTGAAGATTTTCGAGGGCAAGTCGGTGCCGCCGCAGACCACCAGGGCGCGGCTGCGGGGCGACTTCATCCGGCGTGCCCAGGAGCAGCGCCGCGACTTCACCGTCGACTGGGTGCACCTCAAGCTCAACGACCAGGCACAGCGCACCGTGCTGTGCAAGGACCCGTTCCGGTCGGTGGACGACCGCGTGGAGAAACTGATCGCCGGTATGTGAGGCGCATCACACTTGATGGCTGCGTGCCGGGTCCGCAAGGCCCGGCACGCAGCCATTCGGCTACCCGTGGCCATGCGGCGGCAGGTCGTACAGTGGCGGGACTGCCCGATGATCCCCCTAGCCGAGTTGGACTCATGAAGCACACGAGGAACATCCGCCGCGTTGCTGCGGCGCTGGCCGTACCCGCCCTGCTGTTCACCGCCGCCTGTGGGTCCGACGACGGTGGTTCGTCGGACGGCGCCGGAGTCGTGACGGTGGAAGGAAAGGCGGGGTCCAAGCCCGAGATCTCCGTGCCGAAGGGCGCCAAGGCGCCTGACAAGGTCGTGGTGGAGACCGTCAACGAGGGCTCGGGCGAGGAGGTGAAGAAGGGCGACCTGGTGCGCCTGGACTTCGCCGGCGAGACCATGAAGGGCGGGCAGAACCTCGGCAGCACCTGGGTCAAGCAGCCCGGGGCCGACCCGAAGGCGCCCCGTACGCAGGTGGTCCAGGAGATCGGCCAGCAGAGCCAGTCGCTGCCGGCCTCGGTGCTCAACGCCCTGGTCGGCAAGAAGGCGGGGAGCCGGGTCGAGGTCGAGGGCACCGCGAAGGCACTCATCGGCCAGCAGCTGAACCCGCAGTCAGGGATCAAGCCCAGGGACGGCCTGGTGTGGGTCGTCGACATCGCGGGCGTCAAGAAGATGGACAAGAAGGCCGAGGCCGAGGGCGAGCAGGCGGCCACGGAGTCCGGGCTGCCCACGGTGAAGGCCGAGTCGCAGAAGGCCGCCACCATCACCATCCCCAAGGGCCAGAAGGCCCCCAAGGGCCTCGAGCAGCAGGTTCTGATCAAGGGCAAGGGTCCGAAGGTCAAGGCCGGTGACGGCCTGATCGTCCAGTACACCGGCGTGAAGTGGGAGGACGGCAAGAAGTTCGACTCCTCCTGGGACCACGGCGGTGCCACCGCCTTCCAGATCGGCACCGGCTCGGTCGTCAAGGGCTGGGACCAGGCGCTGGTCGGCAAGAACGTCGGGGACCGGGTGCTGATGGTCATCCCGCCGAAGCTCGGCTACGGCGGCAGCCCGCAGAGCGAGCTCGCGAAGAACACCCTGGTCTTCTCGGTCGACATCGTCGGCACGGTGTGATCGACATGCTCGCCGTCTGCAAGACTGGCACCGATTCCGACAAGTTCCGCCTCTAGGAGCACCGCAGTGAGCATCGACAAGCCCGAGATCGACTTCCCGGGCGGCGAGCCCCCGGCCGACCTCGAGATCAAGGACATCTGGGAGGGCGAAGGGCCGGTCGCCAAGGCCGGGGACACCGTCTCCGTCCACTATGTCGGCGTGGCCTTCAGCTCCGGCGAGGAGTTCGACGCCAGCTGGAACCGCGGTACCCCGCTCCGCTTCCAGCTGGGTGTCGGCCAGGTCATCCCCGGCTGGGACCAGGGCGTGCAGGGGATGAAGGTCGGCGGCCGCCGCCAGCTGACCATTCCGCCGCACCTTGCGTACGGCGACCGGGGCGCCGGCGGCCGTATCAAGCCGGGCGAGACGCTGATCTTCGTCTGCGACCTCGTCTCGGTCTGACCCCGCCCGGCGGCCCGGACGCACCCGGGCCCCAGGAAACAATTCCGGCCAACTGCACGAGTGCCCATGCCCCTCGCGGCATGGGCACTCGGCTTTTGCCGCCGGTCCCGGGACCGGTACGGTCATCGGTGCGGAAGCACAACGAGAAAGGGCGTCGATGGCCATTGCCAAGGCCGAGCGGCTGATGAATCTCGCGCTGTGCCTGCTCGGGACCAGGCGTCCGCTCAGCAAGCGCGAGTTGCGCGGCTCGATCGAGGCCTACGTCGAGGCGTTCGGACCCGCGACCGCTGCGGCCAGGAGCGACGACGCCTTCAACCGCATGTTCGAGCGCGACAAGGACGACCTGCGCGAGCTCGGCCTCGTCATCGAGACCGTCGAGGGCCTCGACGGAGACACCGGCTACCTCGCCCGCCGCGACAGCAACCGCCTCCCGCCCGTCGCCCTCGACGCCGAAGAGGCCGCCGCGCTCGGCCTCGCCGCCAAGGTCTGGCAGCAGGCCAGGCTCGCCGGAGCCGCCAGCGGAGCCCTGCAGAAGCTGCGCGCCGCCGGCATGCCGCTCGCCGAGGACGCGTACGAGGGCCACAGCGCCCTCGAGCCCCGCATCCCGGCCCACGAGAGCTCCTTCGAACCGCTGATGCTCGCCTGCCGCGACCGCCGCCCCGTCACCTTCGCCTACCGCAAGGCCACCGCCGCCCGCCCCGAGACCCGGCACGTGGAGCCGTGGACCCTGGAGTGCTGGCGCGGCCACTGGTACCTGGCGGGCTGGGACCGCGACCGCCTCGCGGAGCGCGTATTCCGGCTCTCCCGGATCACCGGCCGGGTCCGCTCCCGGGCCGCCGCCTTCACCGCCCCGGTGCCCGACCACGTCACGGTCCGCGAGACCGTCGAGAGCTGGGCCGGCGAGACCGCCACCCGTACCGCCCGCATCCGGCTGCGCGCGGGATCCGGCTATCCGCTGCGGGCCAGGGCCCTGTCGACCCGGTCCGCCGGGGACGGCTGGGACGAGCTGGAGATCCCGTACGGGCACGGACTCGACGCCTGGCTGGTGGAGTTCGGGCCCGACGTGGTCGTACTGGAACCCGGCGAGCTGCGGGCCGATGTGGTGGACCGGCTGCGCGCCGTGGCCAAGGGCTGAGAGGATCCGGGATCCCATGGCGACGAACGCGATCGACCAGACCCGCCGGATGCTCTCCCTGGTGACGTACCTGCGCGAGCGCCCCGGCGCGCGCGTCGGCGACGTCGCCCGAGCCTTCGGCATCACCGAGGACGAGCTCATCGCCGACCTCGACGTCCTCCCCATGTGCGGTACGAGCTTCCGCGGCGGCGACCTGCTCGACATCGACACCGACGGCGACCGCATCTGGTGGCACAACCCCGACGACGTCGCCGAGCCGCTCCGGCTCGCCGCCGACGAGGCCACCGCCCTCCTGGTCGCCGCCCGCGCCGTCGCCACCCTCCCCGGGCTCCGCGAGGGCGACCGGCAGGCCCTGCTGCGCGCCACCGCCAAGCTGGAGGCGGCGGCAGGCGAGGCCGCCGGCGCCAGCTCCCGGCTCTCGGTCACCTTCGAATCCGAGGGCGGCGTCTTCGCCGACGTCGACCGGGCCATCTCCGAGCGGCGGCGGCTGTGGCTGCGCTACTACTCGCCCGCGCGCGACGAGCTCACCGAGCGCGAGGTCGACCCGATCCGGCTGTTCGCCGTCGGCCACACCTATATGGAGGCCTGGTGCCGGCTCTCGGAGGCGCGCCGGACCTTCCGGCTCGACCGGGTCGCCGAGATCAAGCTGCTCGACCAGCCCGCCGACCCGCCCCCGATCGAGCTGCGCGACCTGTCCGAGGGGCTGGTCCAGCCGGCCGCGGAGGACCCCGAGGTCGTCGTCGAGACCGGTCCCGCAGGCCGCTGGGTCGCCGAGTACTACCCGCACGACAGCGCCGAGGAACTGCCCGACGGCGGCCTGCGGATCACCCTCCGCACCCCCGACCCCACCTCGCTGCGCCGCCTTGCGCTGCGGCTCGGCCGGGACGGCCGCATCGTCTCCCCGCGGGACCTCGCGGACAGCGCACGGCAGGCGGCCTGCGACGCCCTCGCGGGCTACGGCGAGTGAAGGGACTGAAGCGACGCATGGTGCCCACCGCGGTGATCTTCAAAGCCGCCTGCCCGGACTGCCGGGGCCGGTTCGAGCTGGCCTCCGACGCCATCCGGCTGGCCATCGGCGCCAGCAGTCGCACCACGTTCTACACCTTCACCTGCCCCGACTGCGGGGCCGCGGTGCGCAAGCCCGCGGGCGACCGGATTGTGGAGCTGCTCACGGACGGCGGCGTCCGTACGCTCCGCCTTCACCACTAGGCTCACCCTCATGCTCTGGCCCATGCTCGCCATCGCCCTCGGCTTCTGCGGAATCGCTGTGCTCGGAGTCCTCGCGATCCGGGTCTTCGTCGAAGTGCGGCGCCTGGCACGGCAGGTGGCGGACAGTTCGCTGCGCATCACGCGTGCCGCCGAGGACCTGGAGCGGGCGGCGGTCCCGCTCGCGTCTGCGGCGTCGAACGCCGGGGAATCCGTCGGGAACTGACGCCTGGCGAACCGAGCGAATGGGGGCGGGGCCTGATGCGACCCTCCAGTCGTGCCGATCCGGACGGTACGCTGCGGTGAAGCGGCTCAAGGAGCGAGGCGTGGGCCGCAACCGGTCGTCCGCACGGGGATTGCCCAGCGTTCACCCCTGCGGGTTACGATCGCTGCCAGCACGGGCAGTCGGGCGCAAATCCGGCTGTTCGGGCGGCCCACCCCATGTCGCCTCGGTGAGAAGGTAAACGCTTATGTTCGGAAAGCTCGGCCCCACCGAGATCATTCTCATCCTCGTCGTCATCATCCTGCTCTTCGGCGCCAAGAAGCTTCCGGACATGGCCCGCTCCCTGGGCAAGTCGGCCCGCATCCTCAAGAGCGAGGCCAAGGCGATGAAGTCGGAGGGCAACCAGTCGGCCTCCGCTCCCGCAGACCCCCCGGCGGACCAGACGGCTCCGCCCGCGCCCCGTACGATCCAGGCGGCTCCCGGCGACGTGAGCAGCTCGCGCCCGGTGACCGAGCCCACCGACCGTACGACGCAGCGCTGACCCGAGCCGATCAGGGCGGACCGGGGCCGGCCCGCCGCACGAGATGAGGACGTGGGTTGCTCAAGTCTGCCCGCAAGAAGGAGAAGGACCCCGAGGGGCGGATGCCTCTCGTGGAGCACCTGCGCGAGCTGCGCAACCGGCTGGTGAAGTCGCTCCTCGCCATCGTGGTGGCCGCCGTCGTCGCCGCGTTCTTCTACGAGGCGATCATCAACTTCATCACCAAACCGGTGCTGGAGTCGGTGGGTTGCGAGCTGTCATTCGCCGAGCTGGCCGAAGCGCACAAGGGTACGACCTGCGCCCGCATCGTCATGATGGATCTGCTCGGGCCCTTCACGCTGGCGCTGAAGGTGTCGCTCATGGCGGGTGTGATCTTCGCCTCGCCGGTCTGGCTGTACCAGCTGTGGGCCTTCCTCGCACCCGGCCTGCACCGCCATGAGAAGAAGTACGCGCTGAGCTTCGTCGCGGCGGGCTTCCCGCTCTTCCTCATCGGCGGCTACTTCGCGTACCGGGTGCTGCCGACGACCGCGAAGGTCCTCATCGAGTTCACCCCCGTCGGGGTCGACAACCTGCTTCCCCTGGACAAGTTGCTCGACCTCGTCACGCGCATGGTCATCGTCTTCGGCCTCTCCTTCGAGCTGCCGCTGCTGCTGGTACTGCTCAACTTCGGCGGGGTCATCACGGGAAAGCGCATGCTCGGCTGGTGGCGCGCCATGGTGATGGGCATCACGGTCTTCTCGGCGGTCATCACGCCCAGCACCGACCCGCTGACGATGATCGCGCTCGCCGCCCCGATCGTCGTCCTCTACTTCGCGGCGGTCGGGATCTCACTCCTCAATGACCTCCGCGCGGCACGCATCGCTGCCGCGGGTCCCGCCGACGACGAGGCCTCCGAGCTGGACCTCACCCCCGAGGAGCTCGGCGAGATCGAGCCCGTGGCGGCGCCGCCCGCGCTGCCCGAGGCGAGCTCGGGCCAGGACGGCCGGCGCGAGGGGCTCGACGACGTCACCTGACGGGCGGGTCCGCGACCGGCCCGGGTCGGTCCTGGGCGCTTAATGATCGAGACCGCTGTCAGAGGCGGCCGGTAGGCTCGTAAGCACGATGACCGAGGACATGTCCCCTGCTGAGCGCTACGCCGCCGCTCGGACCCGCGCCGCCGAGCAGGACACGGCGCTCGCGCCGTTCCGCGAGATGTACGACTTCGATCTCGACCCCTTCCAGATCGAGGCGTGCCAGGCCCTGGAGGCCGGAAAAGGTGTGCTGGTCGCCGCGCCCACCGGCTCCGGCAAGACGATCGTCGGCGAGTTCGCCGTCCACTTGGCGCTCGCCCAGAACCGCAAGTGCTTCTACACCACGCCGATCAAGGCCCTGTCCAACCAGAAGTACAACGACCTGGTCAAGCGCTACGGGCCGCGCAAGGTCGGCCTGCTGACCGGCGACAACAGCGTCAACTCCGAGGCCCCGGTGATCGTCATGACCACCGAGGTGCTGCGGAACATGCTCTACGCCGGATCCCAGGCCCTGACCGGCCTCGGCTATGTGGTCATGGACGAGGTCCACTACCTCTCCGACCGCTTCCGCGGGGCCGTCTGGGAGGAGGTCATCATCCACCTCCCGGAGTCGGTCACCCTGGTCTCCCTGTCGGCCACGGTCTCCAACGCCGAGGAGTTCGGTGACTGGCTGGACACGGTCCGTGGCGACACCGAGGTGATCGTCTCCGAGCACCGCCCGGTCCCGCTGTGGCAGCACGTGCTCGCCGGCCGCCGGATGTACGACCTGTTCGAGGAGAAGGACGCCAGGGACGGGACCCCGGGCGGCGGCAGGCGCGAGGTCAACCCCGATCTCGTACGGCTCGCGCGGATGGAGAACAGCCGGCCCGCGGGCGGGCGGGACCGCCGCCGCGGCAGGAACAATCTGCGGGAGGCGGACCGCGAGCGCGAGCGCCGCCAGCGCAGCAGGATCTGGACGCCCAGCCGGGTCGAGGTGATCGACCGGCTCGACGCCGAGGGCCTGCTGCCCGCGATCACCTTCATCTTCAGCCGGGCGGGCTGCGAGGCGGCCGTACAGCAGTGCCTGCATGCGGGCCTGCGGCTGAACGGCACCGAGGAGCGGGCGAAGGTCCGGGCCCTGGTCGAGGAGCGCACGGCCGCGATTCCGGACGAAGACCTCCATGTGCTGGGCTACTTCGAGTGGCTCGAGGGCCTGGAGCGGGGCATCGCCGCGCACCACGCCGGCATGCTGCCGACGTTCAAGGAGATCGTCGAGGAGCTGTTCGTCCGGGGCCTGGTCAAGGCCGTCTTCGCCACCGAGACCCTGGCCCTGGGCATCAACATGCCCGCCCGCTCCGTGGTGTTGGAGAAGCTGGTCAAGTGGAACGGCGAGCAGCACGCCGACATCACGCCGGGCGAGTACACCCAGCTCACCGGGCGGGCCGGGCGGCGCGGCATCGACGTCGAGGGCCATGCGGTGGTGCTGTGGCAGCGCGCCATGGACCCGATCGCGCTGGGCGGCCTGGCCGGCACCCGCACGTACCCGCTCCGCTCCTCCTTCAAGCCGTCGTACAACATGGCGGTCAACCTGGTCTCGCAGTTCGGCCGGCACCGCTCCCGCGAGCTGCTGGAGACCTCCTTCGCGCAGTTCCAGGCCGACCGGTCGGTGGTCGGGATCTCCCGGCAGGTGCAGAAGAACGAGGAGGGCATGTCCGGCTACCGCGAGGCCATGACCTGCCACCTCGGGGACTTCGAGGAGTACGCGCGGCTGCGCCGCAAGCTCAAGGACCGCGAGACCGAACTCGCCAAGCAGGGCGCGGCGCAGCGGCGCGCGGCCGCCGCTGTCGCCCTGGAGAAGCTCAAGCCGGGCGATGTCATCCATGTCCCCACGGGCAAGTACGCGGGCCTGGCGCTGGTGCTCGACCCCGGGCTGCCCGCCGGCCGCGCCAACGGCCACCGCGGCTTCGAGTATCACGACGGCCCGCGGCCGCTCGTCCTCACCGCTGAGCGGCAGGTCAAGCGGCTCGCCGCCATCGACTTCCCGGTGCCCGTGGAGCCGCTCGAGCGGATGCGGGTCCCCAGGTCCTTCAATCCGCGCAGCCCGCAGTCCCGCCGCGACCTCGCCTCCGCGCTGCGCACCAAGGCCGGGCACATCGCGCCCGAGCGGCACCGCAAGCAGCGCTCGGCCGCGGCCGACGACCAGGAGATCTCGCGGCTGCGCTCGGAGATACGGGCGCACCCCTGCCACGGGTGCGACGAGCGCGAGGACCACGCCCGCTGGGCCGAGCGCCACCAGCGCCTGCAGCGCGACACCCGGCAGCTGGAACGGCGTATCGAGGGCCGTACGAACACCATCGCCCGCACCTTCGACCGGGTCTATGCGCTGCTCTCCGACCTCGGATACCTGCACGGCGACGAGGTCACCGAGGACGGGCGGCGGCTGGCCAGGCTCTACGGCGAGCTGGACCTGCTCGCCTCCGAGTGCCTGCGCGAGGGCGTCTGGGACGGGCTGAAGCCGGCCGAGCTGGCGGCGTGCGCGTCCGCGCTGGTCTACGAGGCCAGGGCCGCGGACGACGCGCTGCCGCCGAAGCTGCCGACCGGCAACGCCAAGCAGGCGCTCGGCGAAATGGTGCGGATCTGGGGCCGGTTGGACGCCAAGGAGGAGGAGCACCGCATCAGCGAGTCCGAGGGCGTAGGCCAGCGCGAGCCCGACCTCGGCTTCGCCTGGGCGGCTTACCGCTGGGCGTCCGGGCACGGGCTCGACGCGGTGCTGACCGAGGCCGACATGCCCGCGGGCGACTTCGTGCGCTGGTCCAAGCAGGTCATCGACGTCCTCGGGCAGATAGCGGAGGCCGCCCCGGAGGGCAGCCCGGTGCGCAGGAACGCGCGGCGGGCGGTCGACGGGCTGCTGCGCGGCGTGGTCGCCTACTCATCGGTGGGCTGAGGCCGGCCCCTTCCGGCCTCAGCCCACGGATACTTGACGGCAGGTCATGACCTGTCCGGACGGTTCCGTCGTCATCGCACCTCACCGCCCTGACCGCCCCGCCCTCACGCCCTCGACGCCCGAGGAGAAGCGCCATGGTCGCCGAGCACGGCTCCCACCTGAAGCTGCCCGCTGTGCCGGAGCGGCGCAACATCCGCGATCACGTGGCCCACGCTCTGCGGGCAGCTCTCATCGCGGGTGAACTCCGCCCCGGCGTCGTCTACTCCGCTCCGGCGCTGGCCGGGCAGTTCGGCGTCTCCCCGACCCCCGTCAGGGAGGCCATGCTCGACCTGGCCAAGGAGGGCCTGGTCGAGCCGGTTCGTAACAAGGGCTTCCGGATCACCGCGGTCTCGGAGCGCGACCTCGACGAGTACACCGAGATCCGCCGTCTCATAGAGGTGCCGCTGGTGGGGCGTATCACCCGCACAGCCGACCGCGGGGAGCTGGAGGCGTTACGTGCGATCGCCGCGCGGATCGTGGCCGCTGCCCGCGCGGGGGATCTCATCGGCTATCTGGAGCACGACCGCCGCTTTCACCTCTCGCTGCTGTCCCTGGCAGGGAACCAGCGGCTGGTGGAGGTGGTCGGCGATCTGCGCAAGCGCTCCCGGCTCTACGGCCTGACCAGCCTTGCGGAGAAGGGCGTTCTGGTCGCCTCGGCGGAGGAGCACGAGCAGCTCCTGGACCTGATGCTGGCGGGCGACGCGGAGGGCGCTGAGGACCGCATGCGCGACCATCTCGGTCACGTCCGTACGTTGTGGGCCGACCGGGAGATCGCCGCCGACGGTGCGAGCGAGGCCTCCGTCGGGCAGGCGGACGAAGCCGGACATGACGGCCATGCCCTCGGTAACTCTGAAGAGTCACAGGTCGATTGACGCTCCGTCTCGGAGCAGGACGGGACGGCATTTCGGGACTCTGGCCGGATTCTTCCTTTATCCGCACCAGTAAAATGTCACACCCTACCTCTCGACCGGCGGCTACCGCCGCTTCACCTCTCGAGAGGACTCCTCTCCATGTCCAGGCTCGGACGTCCCCACCGTCGAGCAATTCTGGCGGTCGCACCGTTAGTGGCCTTGTTAGTGGCGGCCTTCATGGTCGGCTTCACCGCTGCGCCGGCACCTGCCCAGGCAGCGGAAGGAGCGGGCCACGGCAACGCCCGCGATGCCGACTTCAGTGACTCCCGCGACTCCCGAGACTCCAGCGACTCCCGAAACTCCCGCGACGCCCGAAACTCCCGCACAGAGCACGTCGATCGGCGTGCCAAGGCACCCGCGGTCTCACCGTCCTCCGTGCCCGTCCCGCGTACATCTCAGGGCGCGCTGCTCACCGCGTCGCCTCAGGGCGTTGCCGCGAAGGTCGCGCAGCGTCCCACGCACGCCGGCCCCGCGGAAGGACACCGCGACCCGTCCGCCGCCCAGGTGCCCTGCACTCGCGCCGACGTAGCCAAACTGTCTCCACATCAGCTTGTCGACTTTCTCTCCGCACCCGAGATCACGGTCGAAAGCTGTCTCCGCGAACTGGTGTGGACCTACGACGCCGATCTGGCGCGGGTGCTGACCCCGGAGCACGCACAGGCCGTACTCGCCCGCATCACCGCCGTAGCGCCGGAGAACGACGGCAGCAACTCCGGCCATCTGTACGAGCTGTGGTGGTTCCTGCACGCCGCCGTCTACCACGACTGGTATCAGGACGAGATCGATCTCGGGGGCGCGCCCTTCCATACGGCAGTCAGCCGCGCGGCCGACGCCTTCACGGCCAACCCGCACGTCTTCGACGACTCGGCGCTCGCCGGCGGCACCATGCACGAGTTCCTGGTGGTGCTGGACACGGGCGGCGTCCGCGAACGCCACCTGGCACTGCTCGGGAAGCTGCTGCACAGCGTCGACGGCAGCACCGACCAGTGGAAGAGCGAAGTCCACCGCAACAATGCCCTGGACGCGCTCGCCATCAATTTCCGCGGACTGACCACCAGCGACGGCGGCTTCGAAGCAGCCGTCGTGGCCGACGCCGGCTATCGGGCCGCGCTCCGGGCGTTCGCCGACTCCACCCACCTGGCCGGCGAACACATCTGGCTGATCCGGGACGGCCTCGGCGAGTACGGCCGGCTGAGCACCCTCGAACCGTTGGAGCAGGCGGTCGTCAGCGATCTGCAACAGCTGTTCCCCGTCGCCGCCGAGCGCTACGGCAGGCTCTCCGCGCCATGGCTCTCCCTGGCCTCATGGCTGGAATTCCACCACCTGTGCGCACCTTTGCGTGCCTGCCGCTCGGACGTCGAGGCCGAGGTCTTCCCGCGACGCTACGGCTACGAGAACGGCGGCATCGAGGTGCGCACCTCGCTCGACAACGCCACCGTGGAGCAGCTGTACTACGCCTCGGCCCAGGTCAGGGCACAGTTCTTCCGCATCCTCGGCACCCGGGAGCCGCTGGCCCAGGACCCCAACACCAAGCTGAACATACGGCTCTACGCCTCCCGCGCCGACTACGAGAAGTTCCACCCCTACCTGTACGACATGGGGACGGACAACGGCGGCGTCTACATCGAGGACGGCGCGACCTTCTACACCTACCAGCGTCGCGTCCCGGAGGACTCCCGGCTCAGCCTCGAAGAGCTCTTCCGGCACGAGTACGTCCACTACCTCAACGGCCGCTGGGCGGTGCCCGGTTTCTTCGGCGAAGGACCGTGGTACGAAGGCGACCGCACCACCGCCTTCGACGAGGGGATGGCCGAGTACCTGGCCGGGTCGACCCGTGACGACGGCGTGAGACTGCGCAAGGACCTGATCGGCTCCATCATCCGGGACACGCAGAACGGCGGGCCGAGGATGACCGTCCGCGACCTGTTGCACGCCGCATACGCGGAGGACGGCTTCCGCTTCTACAGCTACGCGGGTTCCTTCTTCGCGATGCTCGGCCGCGACCGGCCAGAGCTGCTCGCCGAGATGTACGGTCACCTGCGCTCGGACGACGTGGCCGGCTTCGACGCCTTCCGCAACCGCCTCGGCGGCGACGCTCAGCTCCAAGTGGCGTACGACCGCTACCTGGACGAGCAGATCGCCGACCATGACGACCTGTTCGTGCCCGACACCGAGTACACCCCGCTGCAGCAGCTGTATGCCTCCCGGCCCAAGGAGGTCGAGAACAGCCTGCAGGACGCGACCGGGATGCAGCCGGCCTGCAAGCAGAGCGCGACCACGGACATCCCCCGCTTCGCCTGCACCGGCCGGATCACCGCCCGGCTCGACGACGGCGACTCGCCGGGACAGGTGAGCAAGGCCATGGCCGCCGCGGTCGACCTGTCCATCCTCGAGCGGGCCGAACCGGCGATGAACAACCTCGCCGATATGGTCTGCGACTACGCCAAGCCGACGGTCGGGCCGGACGGGACCGCGGCGACGGCCGACTACACCTGCAGCGGGCCGTTGCGTCCCCGGTCCCCAGTCCCGGTCCCCAGTCCCTAGCTGTGTTGTCCGGACAGGTTGGTGACGCGGTCGGCGGGGGTTTGGCCTGCGATGCCGGTGTGGGGTCGGTGGTAGTTGTACCAGTCCAGCCATGCGGGGAACGCGGCTTGTCGTTCTGCTTCTGAGTGGTAGGGGCGTTGGTAGGCCCATTCCTCGAGCAGGGTGCGGTGGAAGC
>NZ_JBQQBY010000024.1:0-136677 GCF_052246385.1 Streptomyces sp. 8N616
CAAACTCTCCGTGAATGCTTCCCCGATATCGGGGCCAACACCACGAGAGCGGAACCACCAGAGGAATAACCCAGTGGTTCACAGCGTCCTCGCTGTGTATTTCTTCAAAGGAACCTCGCCCCAGACCGTCACGGCCCGGAGACGGGGTATCAACATATCTGGCGTTGACTTTTGGCACGCTGTTGAGTTCTCAAGGAACGGACGCTTCCTTCGAAACCACGGTACTTCGATTAACCTCAGTACCGGCTTCTCCGGGCGCTTCCTTCGGTGTTTCCAACACTATCAGGCATTTCCCGGCCTCCCGACCATTCATCTGCGGGCATGCAGAATCGGATCCGGGATTGGATCAGGAACAAGAATGTGATAGGTGCTGCCGTCCGCGCCTCGGTCGCGGTCAAACCGCGCTGCCTCGGCTGCGGGCAGGGGTACGACAGTACATGCTGCGCCGCGCGCGAGGCAAACCGATAACCGGCGCTCCGCGGGGCAGAGCCCTTCCTTCCTATGTCTTACGCTTCTGATCAGCACGCCGTCCTGGACAGGGAGTGACGGCGCATGATGCATCTCCACCTCTGGGAGGCCGCCCATGACCACCGTGACGTCCCCGCTCGCCGGGCGTGCCATCGGACTCGCGGCAGTGCCCGATCCCGTCTTCTCGGGAGCAATGGTGGGGCCCGGCACCGCGATTGACCCCGTGCGTGAGCCTCATGAGGCCGTCGCGCCTGTTGACGGCATCGTCGTGTCCCTGCACCCGCATGCCTTCGTCGTCGTGGACGGGGAGGGGCACGGTGTGCTGACCCACCTGGGCATCGACACCGTGCAACTGAACGGCGAGGGCTTTGAGTTGCTCGTCAGCAAGGGCGACACCGTGCAGCGCGGGGACGCCATCGTGCGGTGGGACCCGGCCGCGGTGGAGGCGGCCGGGAAGTCCGCCGTGTGCCCGGTCGTCGCGCTGGAGGCCACGGCCGAGTCTCTCTCCGAGGTCGCCGAGGACGCCGACCTGAAGCCCGGCGACACCCTCTTCGCCTGGCAGTGAACTCCGCGCCGCTTTGACGGCGAGTACGACATCCACCACGGCGGAAACGATCCGCCGCATCGACCGGAGACGGTGACATGGAGACAACGCTGCAGGGCGTCGGCGTGAGCCACGGCGTGGCGATCGGCGAGGTGCGGCACATGGGCACGGCGGTGCTCGAGCCGCCGGCAAAGCAGATTCCGACGGACGAGGCGCCGCGCGAACAGGGTCGCGCACGCCAGGCCGTCGAAGCCGTCGCTGCCGATCTGATCGCGCGCGGCAATCTGGCGGGCGGCGAGGCGCAGGCCGTCCTCGAGGCGCAGGCCATGATGGCCCAGGACCCGGAGCTGATGGCGGACGTCGAGCGGCGCATCGCCGTGGGCAGCACGGCAGAGCGGGCCGTGTACGACGCCTTCGCCGCGTACCGGGCGCTGCTCGCCGGTGCCGGGGAGTATCTGGCGGGCCGGGTCGCGGACCTGGACGATGTACGCAACCGGATCGTGGCGCGGCTGCTGGGCGTGCCGATGCCGGGGGTGCCGGACAGCGACGAGCCGTACGTGCTGATCGCCCGCGACCTGGCGCCTGCCGACACCGCGCTGCTCGACCCGACCCTGGTGCTCGGCTTCGTGACCGAGGAGGGCGGGCCGACGAGCCACAGCGCCATCCTCGCGCGGGCGCTGGGCGTGCCGGCGGTGGTCGCGCTGCCGGGCGCGGGCGAGCTGGGCGAGGGCACGGTGATCGCCGTGGACGGCAGCACGGGTGAGATCTTCGTGGAGCCGAGCGCGGAGAAGCGCGCCGCCCTGGAGGCCGCGGCGGCCGAGCGCAAGGCGGCACTGGCCGCGTCGACCGGTCCGGGTGCGACGTCCGACGGGCACAAGGTGCCGCTGCTGGCCAACGTCGGCGGGCCAGCGGATGTGCCGGCGGCTGTCGACGCCGGTGCCGAGGGCGTCGGCCTGTTCCGCACGGAGTTCCTGTTCCTGGACGACAGCAAGAACGCGCCGTCGGAGGAGAAGCAGGTCCAGGCGTACCGGCAGGTGCTGGAGGCGTTCCCCGAGGGCCGTGTGGTCGTACGGGTGCTGGACGCGGGTGCCGACAAGCCGCTGGACTTCCTCACTCCGGCGGATGAGCCCAACCCGGCGCTGGGCGTGCGCGGTCTGCGCACGCTGCTGGACCACCCGGAGGTCCTGCGCACCCAGCTCACCGCGCTCGCCAAAGCCGCCGAGGGCCTGCCCGTCTACCTCGAGGTCATGGCCCCTATGGTGGCGGACCGTACCGACGCCAAGGCGTTCGCCGACGCGTGCCGCGAGGCCGGTCTGCAGGCGAAGTTCGGCGCGATGGTGGAGATTCCGTCGGCCGCGCTGCGCGCCCGCTCGATCCTGCAGGAGGTCGAGTTCCTGTCCCTGGGCACGAATGACCTCGCGCAGTACACCTTCGCCGCAGACCGCCAGGTCGGTGCCGTGTCGCGGCTGCAGGATCCGTGGCATCCCGCGCTGCTGGACCTCGTGGCGCTCTCGGCCGAGTCGGCCAAGGCCGAGGGCAAGAGCTGCGGCGTGTGCGGTGAGGCGGCGTCCGACCCGCTGCTGGCGTGTGTGCTCACCGGCCTCGGCGTGACAAGCCTGTCCATGGGCGCCGCGTCCATCCCGTATGTGCGCGCCACGCTGGCCAAGCACACCCTCGCCCAGTGCGAGCGTGCGGCCTCGGCGGCGCGTGCCGCGGACACCGCCGGCGAGGCGCGCCGCGCCGCGCAGGCGGTGCTCTCGGGCGAGTAACCCCCGGTTCCGGTGCACTGCTGGTGGCCGCCCCGCTCCGAGCGGGGCGGCCACCGCCGTTTCAGCGGCCGGCACGGTTCTCAGCAATCTCCTTCCGGTGGCGGCAGCTCGATGCCCGGCCGGTAGTCGACGCCCGGCTCGGGTGGTACGGGCTCTCCTGTGTCGGCGTCGGTGCAGTAGGCCGCGAACACTTCCGCCTCGGTCAGCGGCTGCAGCCAGCTGTCGCTCAACGACCAGCCCCGTACGACGTCGGGGCCGGCTTCCTGCGGTCCGGCCACCCGCGGTCCGGCTTCGTGCGGTCCTCCGCCACGGGTGCTGCTGCGGATAACGACGCCGCCGCGGCTGCCGGTGACGATGCCCGCGGCCAGGACCGTGCAGAACACCAGGGCCTCCGACTCCCGGAGTTGGACAAGACCGTCGTCCCCGCACGCGGCATGAAGGACCGCGATGAGCGGTGCACCGTCAACCGGCACGCTGCCCACCACGTGGTGCGCACCGGTGCCCACCGCGTCGACGAGCCGCATCAGGGCCTGCGAGGCCCTGGCGTACGCGGCCCTGCCCAGGTCCTGCCCGCAGTCTGCGCAGTCCCCCGCCGCGGCGAGCAGGGCGGTGGCGCGCTCGAGCGCGGCGTGCCGCTCCGCCTCGCCGATCAGCTCGGGCACCAGCAGTTCCATCGGCTGCCCCGCGTACGGCACGGTGGCGCCGAGGCCGGCCACATCCGCCGTGTAGCGAGTGCGGCTGTCCGGCAGGTCCGGGTCGAGCCGGGTCTCCTCGCAGAACTCCGCGTACTCGCGGGGCTCGAAGAGGGCGACCGTGGTGTGCACGCCCTGTGACGACAGTGCGCGCAGCAGCCCCTCCATCTCCCGTAGATAGGCGGCGTGGTCGTCGAAACCGAATGTCGCGTAGCGCCGCATGGCCGCGAAGTCCGCCTCGTCCGTCAATAAGGCCACTGTGCTGGGTACTTCGCGGCGCAGGGCGCGTCGCGCGCCGGGCAGCCGCTTGCCCCCACCGCTCCCGCTGTGCGTGCCTTTCCTGGTGCCTGTCATGACTCCCCCTCAGTGCATGAGCTTCACTTGCTCACTCACCGTAATCGAGGAGTCTGACAACGCAGGGTGACGGTTGCGGCGATGAGGGCTGGGGCGTGACGGCTACGCCGTGCGGTCGCGGGCGACGCGCTCGTAGAAGCGGAGAAGTTCGATGTCGTCGACGGAGCCGGGGTTGACGGCCTTGTCGAGCGGGGTGCCCTGGAGCAGCCGTTTGACGGGGACCTCGATGCGCTTGCCGGTGAGGGTGTGCGGGACGCCGGGAGCCTCGATGATGTCGTCGGGGACGTGGCGCGGCGAGAGCTGTTCGCGGATGGTCCGCTTGATGCGGTCGCGGAGTGCGTCGTCGAGTTCGGCGCCTTCTGCGAGGTGGACGAAGAGCGGCATCCAGTAGCCGCCGTCGGGCTGTTCGAGGCCGATGACGAGGGACTCGCGGATCTCGGGGAGGCGTTCGACGGCCTCGTAGATGTCGGCGGAGCCCATGCGGACGCCCTGCCGGTTGAGGGTGGAGTCGGAGCGGCCGTGGATGACGACGGTGCCGCGCGAGGTGACAGTGATCCAGTCACCGTGCCGCCACGCGCCGGGGAACATCTCGAAGTAGCTCTCCCGGTAGCGGCTGCCGTCCGGGTCGTTCCAGAAGCGGATCGGCATGGACGGCATGGGGTTGGTGACGATCAGCTCGCCGACCTCGTCGGTGACCGGCTTGCCGTGCGGGTCCCAGGCCTGGAGGTCCGTACCGAGGCAGGGGGCCTGGAGTTCGCCGATGTAGACGGGAAGGGTGGGGACCGCTCCGGCGAAGCAGCTGCAGACGTCCGTGCCGCCGCTGACGGAGGCGATCCACATGTCCTCGGCGACCTCGTCGTGGATCCAGCGGAAACCGTCGGGCGGCAGGGGCGACCCGGTGGTGGCGACACACTTCACGCGGGAGAGGTCGAGATCCCGGCCCGGGTGCACGTCCGCCTTGCGGCAGGCCATGACGTACGCGGCCGATGTGCCGAAGAAGGTCGTGCCGGTGCGCTCGGCGACGCGCCACTGGGCGGCGGTGTCCGGGTAGCCGGGGCTGCCGTCGTAGAGGACGACGGTCGCGCCGACGAGCAGGCCGGAGACGAGGAAGTTCCACATCATCCAGCCGGTGGAGGTGTACCAGAAGAACCGGTCGGCGGAGCCCAGGTCGGTGTGGAGCGCCAGCTGCTTGAGGTGTTCGAGGAGGATGCCGCCCTGGGACTGGACGATGGCCTTGGGCAGCCCCGTGGTCCCGGAGGAGTAGAGGACCCACAGCGGGTGGTCGACGGGGACCTGCTCGAAGACGGGCTCCGCGTCTGTGGAGACCAGCTCGGACCAGTCGAGGGCGCCCTCGGGCGCATCGGCGCCCAGCAGCGGGATATGCACCACGGCGCGCAGGGTGGGCAGTTCGCGGCGCAGCTCGGCGACGACGTCCGCGCGGTCGTGCTCCTTGCCGCCGTAGCGGTAGCCGTCGACCGCGAAGAGGATGACGGGTTCGACCTGCTGGAAGCGGTCCAGGACGCTGCGGGCGCCGAAGTCGGGGGCGCAGGAGGTCCAGACGGCGCCGACGGAGGCGGTCGCGAGGAGGGCGATGACGGCCTGGGGCACGTTGGGCAGATAGCCGCTGACGCGGTCGCCGGGCCGTACGCCGAGGCGGCGCAGTTCGGCGGCGAGCGAGCCGACCTGGCGGCGCAGCTCGGCCCAGGTGACGGGGCGCGGCTCGTGGGTCTCGTCGACGTGGAGGAGGGCCGGGGCGCCGGCACGCGCGCGGTCCTCGGCGGCGCGCAGGGCGTGCTCGGCGTAGTTGAGGGTCGCGCCGGGGAACCAGCGGGCGCCGGGCATGGCGGGGTCGGCGAGCACGGTCTCGTACGGTGTGGAGAAGCGCACGTCGAAGAAGTCCGCCGCGGCCTGCCAGAAGCGCTCGAGCTCGTCGACCGACCAGCGGTGCAGCACTGCGTAGCTCGCGGCCGGGTCGCCGGGCACCGCCCGCGGTGCGCCGTACCGGTCGGCGGCCCACTCCTGGAAGCGGGTGACCTGCGCGCCCGCGATGCGATCGGCTCCGGGCCGCCACAGCGGCTGCGGTCCGGCGGGCGTCGGTGCGGTGTTCGCTTCGGTCATGGCGCGGGCTCCCGGGCTGTCGCGTCGTCTTCGTCGCGTGGTGTGCTGGTGGTGCGCCGCGTGGTGTGCGGCGCCGCGCGCGCGTGCGGGGTCTGCACGTGTGCGGCTGATCAGGACGATGCCATGTGATCGACTCAGGCACCAGGGTCACCACCCCACATCGGAGGGCCATGATGTGTGGCCGCACCACGGGTGAACGGCAGTTGAACGCGCCTCGTACGCTCCTTCTCCGATGGCAGGCTGAGCAGCATGGATGCGCGTGAGCTGGTGCGGTCGGTGAAGGTGGTCGGTACTGCGCAGGGACTGCGTTCGGTGCGGGCGGCGTGGCGGAGACAGCGCGCCGACGCGGCCGGCTTGCCGAGACGCGGACCGGAACGCGCGCGTGTGCCGGGTCTCGCCCAGGGCGCGGACCCGCAGCCGGGGGGCGGAGTGGTCCGGTTCGCGCGCTCCTCCCTGCGGGTGAGAGTGGCCGCAGGCGGCGCGGTCTTCTGCGGCTGGGACGGGGCGGAACCCGAGCCGTCGTACGCCCTGGCGCGCGGCTGTCCCGGCGCGGACACGCGGGCCATGCTCGAGCCGGACAAGGACGGCGGCTGGCGCGTGGTCTCGGAGCGGGTGACGGTGGCGGTGTCCCGGCACGGGGCGGTGGAGATCCGTACGCCGGGCGGCGTGGTGCTGCGGCGTGATCTGCCGCCGCGCTGGTGGGATCCGGTGGACGAAGCGGGGGGCTGCGGGTCGCGCTGGGTACAGCGCTCGGAGGTGGCGGCGGACGCGCGGTTCTTCGGCCTGGGCGGGCGGGCCGCGGGGCCGCGGCTGCGGGACGGCTCGTACCGGCTGTGGAACACCGACCCGGGCGGAGGCGGGTTCGGGCCCGGCGACGACCCGCTCTACATCTGCATGCCGGTGCTGCTGGTCGTCGCGGACGGGGGCACCCACCTGGTCTTCCACGACAACTCGTGGGACGGCCGGGTGCAGCTGCGCGAGGGTGAGGAGGGCGCGGGCTCGGGGCACGACCGGCCCGGCGCCTGCGAGCTGCGGATGGACGGCGGGCCGCTGCGCTCCTGGACGGTGGTCGGCGGCCCCGCGCGCGTGCTGCGGGGCTGGACGTCCCTGACGGGCGCGCCGGCGCTCCCGCCGCGCTGGGCGCTCGGTTACCACCACGCGCGCTGGGGCTTCGGCAGTTCGGACGAGGTGCGGCGGGTGGCGGCCGGCTACCGGGAGCGCGGACTGCCGCTGTCCGCGCTGCACCTGGACATCGACCACATGCGCGGGCACCGGGTCTTCACGGTGGACACCGAGCGCTTTCCCGATCTGCCCGCGCTGGCAGGGGAGCTGCGGGAGGACGGGGTCCGGCTGGTGTCGATCATCGACCCGGCGGTGAAGGCGGAGCCCGGCAACGCGGTATACGACGGCGGGGCGGCCTCCGGCGCCTTCGTGCGGGACGCGCGCGGGCGCGAGGTGCGCGGTGTGGTGTGGCCCGGCGAGTCCGTGTACCCGGACTTCACGGATCCGCAGGTCCGCAAGTGGTGGGGCGGCCTGTACGCGGAGCGGCTGGCGCAGGGCTTCTCCGGGATGTGGCACGACATGAACGAGCCGGTGTCCTTCACGGCCTTCGGCGATCCGACGCTGCCGCGCTCGGCCAGGCACGACCTCGAGGGCCGGGGCGGCGACCACCGGGAGGCGCACAACGTCTACGGGCTGGGGATGGCCAGGGCCGGGTACGAAGGGCTGCGCGAACTGCGGCCCGAGGAGCGGCCGTTCCTCTTCTCCCGGTCGGGCTGGGCGGGAATGCAGAGATACGGCGGCTCGTGGTCCGGTGATGTGGCCACCGGGTGGCCGGGGATGCGGGCCTCGCTGGCGCTCGTGATGGGCCTCGGGCTGAGCGGGGTGCCGTACTCGGGGCCGGATGTCGGGGGTTTCACCGGCTCGCCGTCGCCGGAGCTGTATCTGCGCTGGTTCCAGCTGGCGGCGTGGCTGCCGCTGTTCCGCACCCACTCGGCGGTCTTCGCGGGGCGTCGTGAGCCGTGGGAGTTCGGACCCGAGGTGCTGGAGCACGCGCGCGTGGCGCTGCGCGAGCGGGAGCGGCTCCTGCCGTACTTCGTCACGCTGTCGCATGTGGCCCAGCGGACGGGGGCGCCCTATGTGCGCCCGGTGTGGTGGAGCGCTCCGGAGGACCGGTTGCTGCGCGACTGCGAGGACGCGTTCCTGCTGGGAGATGCACTGCTGGTCGCGCCGGTCATGGAACACGGAGCCACTCGCCGGGCGGTGCGGCTGCCGCGGGGGCGGTGGTACGACACGGCGACCGGGGCGGCGTACGAGGGGCCGGGGCAGGTGCTGGTGGACGCGCCGCTGTCGCGGATTCCGGTGCTGGTGCGGGCAGGTTCCGTGCTGCCTGTCATGGGCGACGGCGGGGCAGACGGCAGGAACACGGCGGACGGCGAGGGCACAGCCGACCGCGAGGGCACAGCCGACCGCGGGGGCGTGGAGCTGGAGGTGTGGGCACCGGCGGCGGGGCGCAGGGGCAGCGGTCTTGTGGTGGCCGATGCGGGGGACGGCTGGGAGCGGCCGCGGCTGGAGCGGTTCACCTCACGCGTGGTGGACGGGCGGGTGGTCGTCGAGCGGGAGGGCGACGCTGCCGGCCGAGAGCTCGCGTATGCCGTACGGGTACGGGGAGTGGTGGGCTGATCCGTCGCGGTCGGGAGTCGCGGGCCGCGGGTTGACCGACTGCGGGGCGACCGTGCCCATGATGCAGTCCCGTTGTCGTCCCTCAGCTCTGGTAGCGGCCTTCGAACCAGGCGCGGGCTGCCGCGGTGTGCAGCGGAAAGGCGAGCTCGGCGGGCGCGTCGAGAACCTCCCAGCCCTCCGTCTCGTCCGTGGGCGCGGACGACGGGAGGTCGTCGACGGTGCGCCGGGGCAGGAGGCCGAAGACCAGCAGATGGCCCGCAGGCGAGCTGAGGACGTCGGCGAGGCGGACTGCGACCGGGGCGGCCTCGATGCCGGTCTCCTCGCGCAGTTCCCGTACGACGGCGCCGCGCCAGTCCTCGCCGTGGTCGATGAAGCCGCCTGGCAGAGCCAGCCGTCCGCGCTGCGGCTCGATGGTGCGGCGAACGACGACGAGGCCCGGGGCGCCTCCGCCGACGGGCTGCAGAGCTACGGCGACGGGCAGAGGGTTGCGGTAGACCGTATTGCCGCACTCGGCGCACCGGCGGGGCCAGGCGGCGCCGGGCGGGTAGGCGGCGCCACAGAAGGAGCAGTGGGAGGCGGGTTCGGCATCGGGCACGCGCGGACTGTATCCAATTCCCTGCGGCTGCTGCCGCCTGCGTACGAGTGCGCCGCCGGTCGTCCGGCCCTGCCCGTCCCGCCCTGCCCGTCCCGCCCTGCCCGTCCGGCGCGGCTACTCCTTCTTTCCGATGCCCTCGCGTCAGATCAGTTTGACGCTGCCGGGCGACATCGACTCCCCGAACAGGCCCTGCTTGGGGCCGAAGTGGTAGCTGATGAGGGCTGACAAGAGCCCGCGGCCTGATAAATCTCTTGAGCATGCCACGAATCGCCGCCGCACTCCGCGCCGTTGCCCTGTCCGCCGCCGTCCTGGCCGCTGTCACCGCCGCTCCCCCGGTGGCGGAGGCGAAGCCCGAGCCGAAGGCCCCGAAGGAGTTCGTCGTCCTGCGGGACGTCGATCCCACGATCCTGCACGAGATCCGCTACATCACACCCCACAACTTCGTGGGCGAGCGGATCGACGGATACCGCCAGCCGCTGTGCCTTCTCACCGGGCCGGCGGCCAAGGCTTTGCACAAGGCGCAGGTAAAGCTCTTGAGAAAGGGCTATTCGCTCAAGGTGTACGACTGTTACCGGCCGCAGCGGGCCGTGGACCACTTCGTCGCGTGGGCGAAGGACCTCGACGACCAGTCCATGAAGGGCGAGTTCTATCCGCAAGTCGACAAGTCGAGGCTGTTCGCGGACGGCTACATCGCGGAGAAGTCCGGCCACAGCCGGGGCAGTACGGTGGACCTGACGATCGTCAAGCTCCCGGCCCGGCCCACCCGCCCGTACGTACCCGGCGAACCGCTGGTGCCCTGCTACGCACCGCGCGAAGAGCGCTTCCCCGACAACTCGGTCGACATGGGCACCGGCTTCGACTGCTTCGACACCCTCTCGCACACCCTGGACCCGCGCATCCAGGGCGAGCAGCGCGCGAACCGGCTCCTGCTGAAGAACACGCTGGAGGACCTCGGATTCGTCAACCTCCCCGAGGAGTGGTGGCACTTCACGCACAAGCCGGAGCTCTTCCCGGACACCTACTTCGACTTCCCCGTTTCGAGGAGGTCGCTCACCCATCGGTGAGCCGCAAGGAAGCCGCCCTCGCTCCCGCGGCGAGCGAGGGCGTGCGCCCGAAGAGCCCAGCTAGTGGCCGCCCAGCCTGTAGTGGAAGATCCCCCACGTGAGGTGCTTCTCCCGGCCACCGTTGACCCAGTGCCCGAGGCCCTTTTTCATCTGGGCGAGATACTCGTGGCTCACCACCCCCGCCAGCCCTGCGGCCTCCTGGCGCTCCGTCTCCTCGAGCACCCGCCCGTAGTGGGTCGTCAGGTGCTCGCAGTGCTCCTCGAAGCCGCCGCCGGCCTCGGTGAAGCCGAGCCGGGCCAGCTCGCGCGCATAGAAGCCGGGTGAGCCCATGTCGTCCAGGTGGATGCGGTCGAGAATCGGCTGCAGTACGCCGTCGGGGCAGTGGTCCGCCGCCATCGGGTCGGTGAAGATGAAGTGGCCGCCGGGCCGTAGTACGCGTGCGGCCTCCTCCAGCACCCGGACGCGGTTCCCGCTGTGCAGGAAGGCGTCCTGGGACCAGACGACATCGACGGACGCGTCCGGGTAAGGGATGTTCTCGAAGGACCCGTCCACGACGTCGATCCTGTGAGTCAGGCCGCGGGCCGCGTTCAGCTCCTTGTGGCGCTCGTTCTCCACCTCGCTGAGGTTGAGCGCGAGGACCCGGCAGCCGTAGGTCTCGGCCAGGTACCGGGCCGAGCCGCCGAAGCCCGAACCGAGGTCCAGCACCACGGAGTCCTCGGCCGGCTCCAGCTTCGAGGCCATGCGCTCGACGGTGCGGCGGCTGGCGTCCGCGATGGCCTCGTCGGGGTGCTCGTAGAGGCCGATGTGGATGTCCTCGCCGCCCCACACCGTGGCGTAGAAGGTGTCGGCGTCGGGCGAGTTGTAGTAGCTGCGGGCGGTGCCGACCGCACCCGCGTACGGACCCTCCTGATCGTCTTCCATCCGGTACTCCTTCTCGGCCACGTGAATGAAGAAGTCCGGCTGCTCGCCCCGGTAGGTGTGCTGGAAGTCGCCGTAGGTCTCAATGCGCTGGAATCCCACCTCGGACATGAGCCGACGGGTGTAGTCCGCCCGCAACGGGAACATGTTGAGGTGGTAAACGGAGTTGTCCGGGAAGTGATACCGCATGCGGCACAGCCCCTCGTCGACGTACTCCGGCTCCACTGCGACGTCATCGCCACAGTAGTAATAGGTGTGCTTGCTCGTGTACCCCTGATCCAGAATCGCATCGTAATTGCGCTGGTCCAGGACGAGAACCCCGTCGTGCTTCAGCATCGCGTAGAATTCCGCGAGTGCCTTGCGCCGGTCACGCTCCGAGAAGAGATGCGTGAAAGAGTTGCCGAGACACACGATGGCGTCGTACTCCCCGTGCACATCCCGGTTGAGCCAGCGCCAGTCCGCCTGGACGACGCGCAGGACGTGGTCCCCGTGCTGCATACCGTTCTTGAAGGCCATCGCGAGCATGTCGGCGCTGCCGTCCGCACTCACGGCGTCGAAGCCGGCCGCCAGCAGCCGAACCGAGTGGAAACCGGTACCCGTCGCGACGTCGAGTACGCTCTTCACCCCCCGCCTGCGCAGCAGGTCGATGAAGAAGTTTCCCTCGCTCTCTGCCCTCTTCTCCCAATCTATGAGAGAGTCCCACTTCTCGACGAAGCTGGGGACGTATTCTTCGGTGTAATGTCCGGTTTCTCGGACCTCTACGGGATTGTCTCCGAATTTCTGAACCGGTTGCGCGGTGATGAGCGAACCTCCAGTCGTGGGAGCTGTGACGCGGCCGTCCAGGACGGGCTTGAGGCCTCGGGAACCGCGCACGATCTCCAGCGCATCGCTATCCAGACCCGCGAGATGTATGCCTCCAAGTTCCCTGTACGACTTCGGGTTTCCGGGGGAATGCCGTCCTGACCAGTGGCTTTGTGATCTCGATTTTCGGCCACGGGCGCATCCGCGCCGCCCCGGCCGCTCGGCGTCAGCCGCCCGCCGCCGGACGCAGGGGCTCCCCCCGTCTCCCCCTCTGCACTACGGTGCGGACATGACGCAGCCGACGTTCGACACGTACGAGGACTTCTGGCCGTACTACGTGGCCATGCACTCCAAGGCAGCCACACGCTGGGTTCACCTGACCGGCACGCTGACCGGACTCGCCGTCAGCACGTACGGGCTGCTCAGCGGCCGTCGGCGCTATCTGCTGGGGCTGCCCGTCATCGGCTACGGCACCGCCTGGCCCGCGCACTTCCTCATCGAGAAGAACAATCCGGCCACCTTCGGGCATCCCGCCTGGTCGCTGCGCGGCGATGCGCAGATGATCCGGATGATGCTCGCGGGCCGCGATCACGAACTCGCGGAGATCGCCGCCAAGTGGCTTGCCGAGAACGACGGCTCCTGACCCGCGGTTCCCGGCTCCGGGCGTTACAGGCGGCCGCCCGCCGCGTCCGAGGACAGCCGCTGGGCGATGTAGACCGGCAGCACCGACAGCGCGATGAGCAGCGCCGCCACGACGTTGACCACCGGCGCCTGGTGGGGGCGGGCCAGGTTGGCGTAGATCCAGATCGGCAGGGTCTGGGTGCCGGGTCCTGCCGTGAACGTGGTCACCACGATCTCGTCGAAGGACAGCGCGAAAGCCAGCAGCCCGCCCGCCAGCAGCGCCGACCGGACCGCCGGAAAGGTCACGTAGCGGAAGGTCTGCAGCGGGCGCGCGCCCAGGTCCGCTGACGCCTCCTCGGCCGAGGGGGCGACGCGGCGCAGCCGGGCGGCGACGTTGTTGAAGACGACGACGATGCAGAAGGTGGCGTGCCCGACGACCACGGTGAAGAGTCCGAAGCCGACGCCGAACGGCTCGAGGACCGTGCGGAAGGCGGCGTTGAGCGCGATGCCGGTGACGATGCCGGGCAGTGCGATCGGCAGGACGACGAGGAACGAGACGGCCTGCCGCCCGAAGAACCGGTGCCGGTGCACGGCGAACGCCGCCAGGCTGCCCAGCACCAGCGCCACGGCGGTCGCCCCGAGCCCCGCCTCGACCGAGATCAGCAGCGCCTCCCGGGCTCCCGCGCTGTGCCAGGCCCGCCGCCACCACTCCCCCGTGAGGCCGGACGGCGGCCACGCGAAGGAGCGGTCGGCGTTGAAGGAGTTGAGCAGGACCAGCAGCAGCGGCACGTAGACGACCGCGAGGCCGAGCGCCATGACGCAGCCGAGTACGGTGCGGGCGGTACGGGAGAGCTGCAACGACCCCACTCCTCCGGTGAGTTACAGCGCGTCGAGCGCGCCGGCGCGGCGCACGGCGGCGAGGTAGCAGAGGATCAGCACGACGGGCACCGCGGACAGCGCCGCCGCCATCGGCAGGTCGAGAGTGACCTGCGAGGCGATGGCGTTGCCGAGCATCTGGGCCCTGCCGCCGACGATCTGTACGGCGATGTAGTCGCCCAGGCTGAGCGAGAAGGTGAAGACCGAGCCCGCGAGGATCGCGGGGCGCAGCGCGGGCAGGACGACGGAGCGCAGGGTGCGCCAGGCGCCGGCGCCGAGGTCGGCCGAGGCTTCGAGCTGGTGGTCCGGGAGGCGCTCCAGGGCCGCGTACACGGGCAGGATCATGTACGGGAGCCAGAGGTACGCGAGTACGAGGACGACGGCGGTGGTGCCGTAGCCCGGGCCGCGCAGGCCGAGCGGTGCGGCCAGGGCGTTCACCACGCCGTCCTCGCTGAGTATGACCCGCCAGGCGTACGCCTTGACCAGGTAGCTCGCCCACAGCGGGGTGAGGACGGCGACGACCAGAACGCCCCGCAGCCGCGCCGGGGCGACGCGCGCCATGAAGAACGCCATGGGCAGCGCGAGCAGCGTGTCGATGAGGGTCACGGTCATCGCGATGCCGAGGGTGCGCAGCGCGATGGTCCGGTAGACGGGCGTGGTCAGGATCTGCCGGACGTTGTCGGTGTTCCAGATCCGCAGCACGTCGGAGGTGAAGCTGTCGGTCGTCCAGAACGCCGAGAGGAGCAGGACCGCGAGCGAGCCGAGGTAGGCCGCTGCCAGCCACAGCAGCGGAGGCGCGAGCAGCGCCGCCAGCCTCAGCCGCCCGCCGGCGGCCCCGCCTGGACGCTTTGAGCCGGCCCTGGACGCAAGGCTTGATGTCAGCCCTTGATCTCTGTCCATGCCCTGGTCCAGCGCGCGTAGTCGGTGCAGGTCGCGTCCTTGCGACCGTCGAGGCACTGCTTGACCGGGGTGGTCCAGAAGTGAACGCGCTTGAAGTACGCCTCGTCGCCCGCGTGGAAGGTGTCGCAGAAGGCCGGGTCGGAAGTCTCCCGGCACGCCTTCTCGTTGGCCGGTGCTTCCCCGAACCACTCGGCGACCTGGGCGTTGACCTTGGGCGAGACGATCCAGTCGAGCCACCTGTAGGCGCAGTTGGGGTGCTTGGCCCGGGCCGCGACCATCCAGGTGTCGGACCACCCGGTCGACCCCTCCTTGGGGAGGATCGCCTTGACCGGCGCCTTGTCGGCGGTGGCGAGGTTGGCGATGACCTGCCAGGTGGTGCCGACCACGCTGTCGCCGCTCTTGAAGGCGCTGACCTCCTTCTGGTAGTCGCTCCAGTACTCGCCGATCGCCTCACGCTGCTTCTTCAGCAGGTCCACGGCGGCGCCCAGTTGCTTCTCGTCGAGCGCGTAGGGGTCCTTGATGCCCAGCTCCGGCCGGGTCTTCATGAGGTAGAGGGCGGCGTCGGCGATGTAGATGGGCGAGTCGTACGCGGTGACGTGGCCGGTGTGGCGGGAGGCGTCGTCGAAGACCGCGCTCCAGGAGTCGGGAGCGGGTTTCACCTTGTCGGTGCGGTACATGAGGAGGTTGGCGCCGCGGCCGTGCGGGATGCCGTACATCCGGCCCTCGGCGGAGTTGAACGGCTGGTTCTTGAGGCTGCGGAAGATGTCCCGGTAGTTCGGGACGAGAGAGGTGTTGACCGGGGCGGCGTCGCCGGAGGCGATGAGGCGCAGGGTGGCGTCACCGGAGGCCGAGACCGTGTCGTACTGGCCGGTCTTCATCAGCGAGACCATCTCGTCCGAGGTGCCCGCGACCTTGGTGTTGACCTGACAACCGGTCTTCTTCTCGAAGGGGTGGACCCAGTCGGCCTCGGGGTCGTTGGAGCCGTCCTCGGCGTAGCCCGCCCAGGCGATGATGTTGACCTGGCCCTCGCCCGCCCCGACTTTCTTGTGCATCGGGACGTCCGGGGCCTGGAAGCCCTGGGGTCTGCCGGACGATCCGCTGCCGGAGTCGGAGCCGCAGGCGGCGGTGAGGAGCAGGGCGCAGGCCGCGGCAGCGGCCCGCAGGACGGTCGACGTGCGCATCCGGTCCTCCTCGGCGGTCGGTGCTGAGGAGCAGTCAGTATCCAGATCTTCACGCACCGTCGAAAGAGCGCATCAAAAGGAGTGCACCGATCGGTCAATAGTCCGTCAAGTCGGGTACTTCATAAGGCGCTTCGTCGGGCCACAGGGCGAGGACCTCGGATCCGGCGCCGCCCGGAGTCCGGTCCCCGCTGCGCAGGACGGCGGTGATCCGCCCGCCGCCGTCGAGGTCGATGCGCACGCGCGTGTGCGCCCCCGCGTAGACGACGTCGGCGATCCGCCCGGGCGCGGAGTGCTCGCCGGGGCCCGGCTTCCCGTCCGGGGCGGCCAGCCGGATCCGCTCGGGGCGGATGCTGTACGTGCCGGGGCGGCCGACGAGGCGTAAAGCGTCGGGGCCGCGCAGCAGGTTGGTGTCGCCGACGAAGCCCGCCACGAAGGCGGTGGCGGGCCGCTCGTACACCTCGGCGGGGGTGCCGACCTGCTCGATCCGGCCGCCCTCGACGACCGCGATCCGGTCGCTCATCGTCAGGGCCTCCTCCTGGTCGTGGGTGACCAGGAGGAAGGTGACGCCGGTGGTGCGCTGCACCTCCCCCAGCTCGGTCTGCATCCGCTGCCGCAGTTTGAGGTCGAGGGCGCCGAGCGGCTCGTCGAGGAGCAGCACGCGGGGGCGGTCGACGAGGGCGCGGGCGAGGGCGACCCGCTGGCGCTGGCCGCCGGAGAGCTGTGCGGGGCGGCGCGGTCCGTATCCGGCGAGGCGTACGGTCTCGAGCGCCTCGCGGGCACGGGCCAGTCGCTCGGCTCTGCGGACGCCGCGCACCGTGAGGGCGTAGGCGACGTTCTGCTCGACGTTCATGTGCGGGAACAGCGCGTAGTCCTGGAAGACCGTGTGCACGTCGCGGCGATGCGGGGGCAGGGCGGTGACGTCGCGGCCCGCCAGCTCGATACGGCCCGCGGTGGGGCGCTCGAACCCGGCGACGAGCCGCAGGAGGGTGGTCTTCCCGGAGCCGGAGGGGCCGAGGAGGGAGAAGAACTCGCCGTCCCTGATGTCGAGGTCGACACCGGCCACGGCGGTCACATCGCCGAACTGCTTGCGGACGCCTGCCAGTCGCAGCGCCACCGGAGCGGCCGGTGTCCGCGCCCCTGCCGGTGCCGCTGGTTCAGCCGTCGCCATGCGCACGCCTCCCGAGACCGCCGGTGCCCTGGTGGTGCGCCGGCACTGTATCCGGGATTCCTCTCCCCCGGCCGGGCGTGGCACACTTCTGACGGCTCGTCAGTTCTGCTTGCAGCGATCGTTTTCCGGGAGGGCTCGTGGCACGCGCTCGTACGCCCGTGGTGGCCGGCTGGTTCAGTGAGGACCGCGAGGACGGGGCGGACGGCAGGGGCGTCGGGGGCGCCGGGGGCTTCCGGCTCCTCGGCACCCGCTGCACGGCCTGCGCCTCGGTCTTCTTCCCCCGCGAGGACCGCTTCTGCCGCAACCCCGCCTGCGGGAGCAGCGAGCTGGCCGAGGTGCCGCTGTCCCGGCGGGGCAGGGTCTGGTCGTACACGGACGGCCGCTACCGCCCGCCCGCGCCGTACGTTTCCGATCCCGGCCGCGCGTGGGAGCCGTACACGCTCGTCGCGGTGGAGCTGGCGGCCGAGCGCATGATCGTGCTCGGGCAGGCCGCGCCCGGGGTGACCGTGGCCGATCTGGCGGTCGGCATGGAGGTCGAGGTCGTGCCCGGCGTGCTGGGCGAGGACGACGAGCACATCTGGACGACCTGGAACTGGCGGCCCGTGGCGGAGGTGCGCGGATGACCGGCGACGTGGCGGTGCTCGGCGCGGGAATGCACCCGTGGGGCAAGTGGGGGCGCGGCTTCGTCGAGTACGGCACCGTGGCCGCCCGCGCGGCGCTGGCCGACGCCGGGATCGGCTGGGCGGACGTGCGGTCGGTGGTCGGCGCGGACACCGTGCGCGGCGGCTACCCCGGCTATGTCGCGGGGGCGACGTTCGCCCAGGCACTGGGCTGGCAGGGAGCGCGCGTGACCAGTGTGTACGCCGCCTGCGCGTCCGGTGCCCAGGCGGTGAACACGGCCCGCGCGCAGATCCTTTCGGGCATGGCGGACGTGGTCCTGGTGGTCGGGGCGGACGCGGCGCCGAAGGGCTTCTTCGCCCCGGCGGGCGGGAGCCGCCCCGACGACCCGGACTGGCTGCGCTTCCGCATCCTCGGAGCCACGAATCCGGCCTACTTCGCGCTGTACGCCCGCCGCCGCATGGCGCTGCACGGCGACACACCCGAGGACTTCGCCCAGGTCAAGGTGAAGAACGCGGCCGCGGGCGCGCTCAACCCGAACGCCCGCTACCGCAAGGCCGTCAGCGCCGAGGAGGTGGCCGCGTCCGCGGTCGTCGCCGATCCGCTGCGGCTGCTCGACATCTGCGCGACCTCCGACGGGGCGGCCGCGCTGGTGCTCTCGAGCATCGGCTTCGCGCGGCGGCACGGGGTCGCGGACCCGGTTCGTATACGTGCCGTCTCTACGGTGACGCCGCGTTACCCGAGGACCGTGCCGGACCTGCCCGACATCGCCACCGACTCGGCGGCCGCCGTGGAGCCCGCGCCCGGGAGCTTCCGCGCCTCGATCGCGCAGGCCGCGTACGAGGAGGCGGGCATCGGCCCCGGGGACCTGTCGCTCGCAGAGGTGTACGACCTGTCCACCGCCCTGGAGCTGGAGTGGTACGAGGACCTGGGGCTGTGCGCCGCCGGAAAGGGCGCCGCGTTGCTGCGCGAGCGGGCCACGGCGCTCGGCGGCCGCATCCCGGTCAACCCGAGCGGCGGACTCGCCTCCTTCGGCGAGGCCGTGCCCGCCCAGGCCATCGCGCAGGTCTGTGAGCTGACCTGGCAGTTGCGCGGACAGGCGGGAGACCGACAGGTGCCGGGGGCGCGGGCCGGGATCACCGCGAACCAGGGGCTGTTCGGACACGGCTCGTCGGTGATCGCCGTCCGCTGACGCACCGCGCTCCTCAAGGATCGTCCGGGCCGGTCCGAGGGCGGTCCGGGGCCGGTGGGGGCTCGGTCCGGGGCCGGTCCAGGGCCAGTGGGGCTCGGTCCGCACGCGGCGCGAACAGCAGCGCGAACGGCGGCGTACGCTCCGGAAAGGCTCGTGAACTCTGCGTGAATCGGGCGTCCATACGGGGGAGTCGTGGACATCATGCTTGCGTGCCTTCATGGACGGACCAGCTTCGCTTCGCCTTCCAGCCCGTCGTGAATCTCGCGACCGGGTCGGTGGCGGCGTTGGAGATACTCGCCCGCCCTGAGCAGGGCGATGTGCTCGCCCAGGCCCGTCGCAACGCGGATCTCGACGGGGAACTCGCCGCGCTCGCCGTGCTGTCGGCGACGCGGCAGGAGACGCTCCTGCCGCTGCATGTGAACGTCTTCGCCGGGACGGCCGCCGACCTCGGCGGACTCGCGTCCCTCGAGATGGCCGTCAGCGGCGTGGGCCGGCGCCCCTGGGAAGTGACCGTCGACCTCGGCGCCCCCTTCACCCACGTTCCGCAGCGCGCCCTGCTGACGGCGGTGGAGCGGCTGCGCGACGAGGGCTTCCGGATCTGCGCCGACGGGGTGGGCGACGGGGACGTGCCGCTGCGGCTGCTGGCGGACCTGGCACCGGACCTGGTCAAAATCGACGCCTCGGTCGTGGCGCGGCTGCCGGAGGACCGCGGCTGCCGGGCGGTCGTCGCCGGGCTGCGGCGGTTCTGCGACGACGCGGGCGGTCAACTGGCCGTCGAGGGCGTGGAGACCGAGCTGCAGTGCGCCGCGGCGCGCGACACCGGTGCACAGCTCGCTCAGGGCGACCTCTTCGCGCCGCCCTCGCGGCTGCCGGTCGCCGACGTGTACCGCCCGGCCCGGCCGCCGCTCGCACCCGCCGGTCCTCAACAGGGTCTCGCGGGGCCGCTCGTGCGGGAGTTCCTTCAGCCCGCGGCGCTGCTTCCGGTGGAGGCCTCCTCCGGTCAGGTGCGGGCCCTGCTCACCGGATCGCCCGAGGTGTCAGGCGTCATGCTGGTCGACGCCGACGGGGTGCCCGTACGGGCCGTGGACCGGGACCGCTTCCTGCTGTCGCTCTCCGGGCGGTACGGGCACGCGCTGTACGCGGACCGGCCGGCGGCGCGCCTGGGCGACCTGCCGCGCACGGTCGGCGCGCACGCGACGGCGTGGGAGGTGCTGGACGTGGTGGCGGCCGACGAGCGCAGCCGCACGGCCGACGACGTGGCGGTCGTCGACGCGAAGGGCCGCTGCGTGGGCGTGGTGCACCTGGCCGACATCGTGCGCGCGCTGGCCGAGAGCCGGGTGGAGGAGGCGGCCGGGCTCAACCCGCTGACCCGGCTGCCCGGTTCGGACGCGATCAACTCCGAAGTGGACCGGCGGATCGCCGACTGCCGGGAGTTCGCGCTGAGCTGGCTGGACGTGGACGGCTTCAAACAGGTCAACGACGGGGCCGGGTTCGCGGCCGGCGACGAGCTGATCCGGGCGGTGGGCCGCAGGCTCGCCGAGGCGGCGGCCCCCCGTTCTGCCGCCCGCGTCGGACACATCGGCGGAGACGACTTCCTGCTGCTGGCCGACCCCGAGGGGATGGAGCCGCTGGCCCGCGCGGTCCTCGACGCGCCCTGGTCGGCGGGCGGGATGCCCGTCACCATGTCGCTCGCGACCGTGCTGTGCCCGCCGGGCAGCGTGGCCGACCACCACCAGGCAGCGGCCTGCCTGGCCCCGCTGAAGAAGACGGCCAAGGCGCTGCTGGGGGCCAGTTGGGTGCTGGGCCGGCCGGGCTCCCTACGGCAGGAAGTGCGGCGGGGTACGGACCTGCGGGTACCCGGTCCTGCCGGCTCCGCGCGGGCCCAGCGGGGTGTGCACGCCACGGGTTGAGGGGGTGCTGTCGGCGACCTTGACGCCCCAACAGCACCGGTGAACACTTCCGGATGTCAGTCGGCATCGCCGCACGCCGGCCGTCGGCCCAGGGGCCGCCGGCCCCTCTCCCCACGGGCGATACCGCTGTGTTGGCACGCTCGTCGCGGACGCCCGGGCGGGGGGGTAAGCACACCCCTGCCGCAGGCTCCGAAGCGGGTTGGGAAGACGCACCCTGCAGCACGGAGGACCGGGGCGATGAGCACCCCCGGGCGAGGGACTGGGAGCCGTAATGGAATTTTCCCCTGGGGACATATTCGTCGGTGAGGTCATCGGCACCGCGATCCTGATCCTCTTCGGCGCGGGTGTCTGCGCCGCCGTCACACTCAACCACTCGAAGGCGAAGGCAGCCGGGTGGATCGTCATCGCCTTCGGCTGGGGCTTCGGCGTCATGGCCGGTGCCTACACCGCGGCGCCGCTGTCCGGTGCGCATCTCAACCCGGCGGTGACCGTCGGCATCGCCACCGACACCGGCGACTGGGACAAGGTGCCGCTCTACATCCTCGGCCAAATGGTCGGCGCGGCCATCGGGGCGGCGCTCACCTGGCTCGCGTACGTCGCCCAGTTCGGCGCCAACGAACAGCCTACGCTGGGCATCTTCTCGACCATCCCGGAGATCCGGAACCCGGTCGCGAACCTTCTCACCGAAACCATCGCGACGGTGGGGCTGGTGCTGCCGATCCTGGCCCTCGGCCTCACCAAGGGCCTCGGCGAATCCGGCACCACGATCCTCATCGTGTCCTTCCTCGTCGTCGGCATCGGGCTCTCGCTCGGCGGGCCCACGGGCTACGCCATCAACCCGGCGCGCGATCTCGGTCCCCGTATCGTCCACGCCCTGCTGCCCATCCCGCACAAGGGCACGTCCGACTGGGGATACTCGTGGGTACCCGTGGCGGGCCCTCTGATCGGCGCGGTGCTCTCCGGCCTGATCTTCAACGCAGCTTTCTGAGCCTCGCAGTCAGGAGACGTCCATGACGGACACGTACGTCGCCGCGATTGACCAAGGCACCACTTCAAGTCGCTGCATCATCTTCAATCAGGACGGCGCGATCGTCGCCGTCGACCAGCGCGAGCACCGGCAGATATTCCCCAAGCCCGGCTGGGTCGAGCACGACGCCACCGAGATCTGGTCCAAGGTGCAGGCCGTCGTGGCGGGTTCACTCGCCAAGGCGGGGCTGCGCGCCGACCAGCTCAGCGCGCTGGGCATCACCAACCAGCGCGAGACGACGGTGCTGTGGGACCGTTCGACCGGCAAGCCGGTGCACAACGCCATCGTGTGGCAGGACACCAGAACGGCGGCGCTGTGCAACGAACTCGGCGGCGCGGACGGGCAGGACCGTTTCCGCGACGCCACCGGGCTGCCGCTCGCCAGCTACTTCTCAGGGCCGAAGGCCGCCTGGCTGCTGGACAACGTGCCGGGGCTGCGCGCCCGCGCCGAGAACGGCGAGATCGCCTTCGGCACCATCGACTCCTGGCTCATCTGGAATCTGACGGGCGGTACAGACGGCGGGGTGCACGTCACCGACGTGACGAACGCCGGCCGGACGATGCTGATGAACCTCGAGACCCTGCAGTGGGACCCGGCCATTCTGGCCACGATGAACCTGCCCGAGGCGATCCTGCCGGAGATCCGCTCCTCGGCCGAGGTGTACGGCACCGCTGTCGGCCAGCTGGCGGGCGTGCCGGTGGCCTCCGCGCTCGGCGACCAGCAGGCGGCCGTGTTCGGGCAGACCTGCTATGGCGTCGGCGAGGCCAAGAACACCTACGGCACCGGCAGTTTCCTGCTGCTCAACACCGGCAACCGGCCCGTACCGTCCAAGAGCGGGCTGCTCACGACCATGGGCTACCAGCTCGGCGGCGAACAGCCGGTCTACTGCCTCGAAGGCGCCATCGCGATCACCGGCGCCCTGGTGCAGTGGTTCCGCGACCAGCTCGGCATCATCAGCTCGGCCGACGAGATCGAGACCCTGGCGGCGAGCGTCGAGGACAACGGCGGGGCGTACATCGTCCCGGCCTTCTCCGGCCTGTTCGCCCCGTACTGGCGCTCCGACGCGCGCGGTGTGGTCACGGGCCTGACCCGGTACGTGACCAAGGCGCACCTGGCGCGGGCCGTGCTGGAGGCGACCAGCTGGCAGACGCGCGAGGTCGTGGACGCGATGTACCAGGACTCGGGCGTGCAGATCACCTCGCTGAAGGTGGACGGCGGCATGACCGCCAACGGGCTGCTGATGCAGCATCAGTCGGATGTGCTGGGCGTGCCCGTCATCCGGCCGGTGATCTCCGAGACGACGTGCCTGGGCGCGGCGTACGCGGCCGGGCTCGCCACCGGGGTGTGGCAGGACCTCGACGAGCTGCGGGCGCACTGGAAGCGCGACCAGCTGTGGGAGCCGCACATGGAGCCGCAGGCACGCGAGCGCGAGTACGGCAACTGGCGGAAGGCCGTCGAGCGCAGCTTCGGCTGGGTGGGGGAGAACGGGGTGTAGCCGCGGCCACGGAAGAGGCCTGGCGGCCCGTCGAGGCGTCAGCCCGGCGAGGCCGCGGGCCGCACGGGTACGGCCCGCGTTCCGGACGGTGTGGAGCGCGGGCCCGTACTCGCGTGAGCGTCCGTACTCCCGTTACGTTGGTACTCCCGTGACGTGCCGTCAGGTGGCGGCGGGCTGGCGGTAGTCGGAGCCGGATTCCAGCGCGTGCTGGACCACGGAGATCAGCACGTCCTTGGCGGACGCCCGCTCCCGCGCGTCGCACAGCAGGACGGGCACGCCCGGGTCGAGGTCGAGCGCGTCGCGCACCACGTCGGGCGGGTAACGCTTGGCCCCGTCGAAGCAGTTGACGGCGACCGTGAAGGAGATGCCGCGCCGCTCGAAGTAGTCGATGGCGGCGAAGCAGTCGCTGAGGCGGCGGGTGTCCGCGAGCACGACCGCGCCGAGCGCTCCCTGCGCCAACTCGTCCCACAGGAACCAGAAGCGGTCCTGACCCGGCGTGCCGAAGAGATAGAGCACCAGGTCGTCGCGGAGTGAGATCCGCCCGAAGTCCATGGCGACGGTGGTGGTGCGCTTCGCCTCGATCCCGTCGGTGGGGTCCACGGGACGGCCCGCTTCGGTGAGCAGTTCCTCGGTGCGCAGCGGTCTGATCTCGCTCACCGCACCGACCAGCGTCGTCTTGCCGACACCGAAGCCGCCCGCGACCAGGATCTTGAGCGTCACCGGTTCGACGGAGGACTTGCGACGCCGCTCGGAGCGCCCGAAGACCATGGCTCTCTCTTCCGATTCGCCGTACGGGGATCCTTCCGGAAGGACTGTAGCGGCGACCGGCTCCCCCGCGCGTCCCAGGTCCCGAAGAATCGGCGGGGCCGGGCCGCGGAACGCAGTGCGGGCCTCCGTGCGCGCCGCGTGGATGCCCGTACACCCTCCGTGTCCGGAACTGTCCGAAGTGGTGGCTTTAGGTGTGGAATACCCCATTTTGGGCAATCAGGGCTATGCACCGAACGGGGGTTCACGGCAGAGGAGGGCGTCATGCGACAGGCGGAGGAATACGAACTTGTGTTCGCGAGTTCCGGTCAACCGGCGCCCGCGACCGAAGACGTCGTGGTGGTGCACCGCACGGACCGGAGCGGCCCCGGTGGTCACCCGGTGTACACGGACGACACCGGGATCGTCCGGGCGGAGATCAGCGACCGCGCCGAGGTACGGATGATCGCCAGCGGCGGGCACCAGGAGCACCGCTCCGCGGTTCAGGCCCGCCCCGTCGACTAACGGCCTTCCAGAGCCGGGAGGGGCGCTCGGGCGGGGCGCCCCGGAGGTCAGAGCGCCCTGAGCCCGTCGATCACCTCACGCAGAATGCTCTCGTCGGGCAGTTCTGCCGGAGGCACCGGCCGGGAGACCCGGACGAGCTCCGCGTCGAGGAGATCGCCGATGAGCACCCGTACGACCCCCACCGGGAGGTCCAGGTCGGTCGCGAGCTCCGCGACCGACTGCGGGGCCTCCCGGCAGAGGTTCACGATGTCGAGGTGCTCGGGGGACAGCGTATGGTCGGCACCGTCCGGTGCGGTGGAGTCGCCCGGCTCGCCGCTCCTGGACTCGGCGACCACCACCGCGATGAGGTCGAGCCGGTCCTCGGCCGCGCTGCGGGTTCTGCCGCGCGTCATCGCGTAGGGGCGTACGACCGGCCCGGCCGCGTCGTCGAACCAGTGCGCCGCGTTGGGGCCGTGGTCCCGGCCGTCGTTGCCACTGCCGTTCCGGCCGTCGGTTCCGCTGTCGTTCCGGCCGTCCCCGCTCATGACACCCCCGTTCCTCGTCATGGCGCTCCGTCACCCCCCGGCAGCGGAGACGGGTCCCGACCTCGGCGCCGTGCCCAGGTGAACGCCGACCCGCCTGACCATCAGCGTCATCTCGTACGCGATCTGCCCGACATCGGAGTCGGCGTCGGCGAGCACGGCGAGGCAGCTGCCGTCTCCGGCCGCCGTGACGAACAGGAAGGCCTCGTCGAGCTCCACGACGGTCTGCCGGACGGTTCCCGCCTCGAAGTGGCGTCCCACGCCCTTGGCGAGGCTGTGGAACCCCGAGGCGACGGCGGCCAGGTGCTCGCCGTCCTCCCGCGTCAGGTCCTTCGACGTGCCTTTGGCCAGGCCGTCGCCGGACAGCACCAGTGCTTTGCGGATGCTGCCCACGCGGTCGACCAGTTCGTCGAGGAGCCAGTTCAGCTCACCTGCCGCGCCCGTCGGGCCGTTGTGTGCCGTAGCGGCGTGCGGTGTGGTCATCGACCGTCCCCCTCAGATGTCGTTCCTGATCCGGTGTCCCCGGCGGACCCGGTGTCCTCGCCTGTGTGGGCCCTGCCGCGCTGCCAGCCGCGCTGGAGGGAGGCCATACGGGACCTCACCTCCTCGGCATCGCGCTCGGGTTCGATGTCCGCGGGCCGGGTGTCCTGCCCGGCGCGCGGTACGGGATCGGCCTTGAGCTGCGGGGCGAGGCTGGCTTGCCGTACCCGGCGGGGCAGCCCTCCCCCGGTCGTTCCGGTGGTCTCCGCGGGCTCGGGTCGTTGCTGCTCGCTCCGGCCCCTGGGGCCCCGTCGGTCCCGTCCTCCGACCGGCCGGCCGTGGTCGGACACCAGGACCGGCGGGCGGCGGCGGGGCAGCGGCACCAGGCCGTCGGGGCGCACCTCCTCGGGCCCGCCCGTGTCGCGGGTCTGCTCGTGTCCTGCACCGTCGTGGGCCTGCTGGTGCTGCTCGCCGGGGACGGGGGCGGCCGGGCCGGGGACGGGGGCGGCCGGGCCGCGCCACGGCTCGACCTCGGCGGGCCGTTCGCGCCACGCGTCGCTCCTGCCGGGCCTTCGTCCCCGCCACAAGGCGCGCTCGCCCGGCCCGCCGCGGAAAATGAGGCCCTCGTCGTCGTCCCCGTCGAGGGCGGAGACGGGCGCTTCCAGCTCCACGGGGCCGTCGATCACGGGCGCGGGGCCACTCCCCCCGGCCATGGGTACGGGGACCTGGGCGAGCGCGGCGAGCCTGCCTCCGGCCGGTTCCCGCTCCCCCGTCTCCTCGCCCGGTTCCCGGCCGTCTGGCGACTCCCCGGCCGGGGAGTCGGTGAGGAGAGCCGCGGGGATGAAGACGACCGCGGTGGTGCCGCCGTAGGGGGAGGTCTGCAGCGAGACGCGTACACCCTGGCGCCGGGCGAGCCTGCTGACGACGAACAGACCGAGCCGGTCGGTGTCGGAGAGCTCGAACTCGGGGGTCTCGGCGAGCCGGAGGTTGGCGTCCAGCAGGGCTTCGGGGGGCATACCCAGGCCGCGGTCGTGGATTTCGAGGGTGAAGCCGTTGGCGACGCGCTCTCCGAGCACCTGGACGCCGGTGTGCGGGGGCGAGAAGACGGTGGCGTTCTCGAGGAGTTCGGCGATGAGGTGGGTGAGGTCGGCGACGGCGGGCCCGGTCACGGCCATCCGGGGCAGCCGGCGCACCTCGACCCGCTCGTAGTCCTCGACTTCGGCGACGGCGGCGCGGACGACGTCCATCAGCTGGATCGGTCTGCGCCACTGCCGGGAGGGGGCGGCCCCGGAGAGGATGACCAGGCCCTCAGCGTGCCGCCGCATGCGGGTGGTGAGGTGGTCGAGCTTGAACAGGTCGGCGAGTTCCTCGGTGTCCTCGGTGCGCCGTTCCATGGCGTCGAGGAGGGTGAGCTGGCGGTGCAGCAGGACCTGGCTGCGGCGGGCGAGGTTGACGAAGACCTCGGAGACGCCGCGCCGCAGCTCCGACTGCTTGACGGCGGCCTCGAGCGCGGCGCGCTGCAGCGTGTTGAGCGCCTTGCCGACCTGGCCCATCTCGTCCTGGCCGTACTCGAGGCGCGGAGCCTCGGTCTCGACGTCGACCTCCTCACCGGCGGCGAGGCGGCGCATCACGCTGGGCAGCCGTACGCCGGAGACCTCGTGGGCCTCCTTGCGCAGCTGGGTGAGGTCGCGGACCAGGGCGCGGCCGATGCGTACGGAGACGATGAGCGAGACCAGCACGGCGGCGAAGCCGAGGACGCCCGCGACGGCCGCCTGGATCAGGACGTCGATGGCGACCGGCTGCGCGCGGTCCCGGTAGCTCTCGCCCGCTTCGGTGCCCATCCGGTCGAGATCCTTGAGGACGGTGCCCGCGGTGGCGTTCCACCGCTCGGCGTTGACGTCGTCCAGGGCGTGCTGGGGACCCGCGTCGATGACCCGGTCCTCGGTGGATCTCAGGTCGAGGGTGTCGGGGCCGTTCCAGTACTTCTCGAACTCGGCGCTGTCCGTGGTGGGGAGCACCGGCAGGTTGGTGGTGTAGAGGAGTTTGCGGTTGGCGACGAGGTCGGAGAAGGACCGCAGATCGCGCTTGCTCATCCGGCCGGCCGCGAGTCCCGAGGCGAGCAGGGCGTCCTCGCGGGCCAGCACCTCGCGGGCGCGGGTGATGCCGACCAGCGCGCGGCCCTGCTTGTCCATGTCGGCGTCGTCGAGGGCGTGCAGGGCGCTGAGGAAGTCGAAGGCGGGGTCGATGAGCGAGTTGTACGCGGCGAAGGCGTACGGGCGGGTGACCGTGCCCTCCTCGACCTTGCGGCGCAGGGTGTCGAGGCCGGCCAGCCCGTCGAGGAGGTTGTCGAGGCGGGAGTCCGAGTCGGATCCCATGCCGTCGCGTACGTCGTCCTCGCGGGAGTTGGCGCGCAGCAGCTCCACGGCCCTGTCGGTGGCGCGCTCCTGGGCGTGGAGCCGGGGCAGTCCGTCCGACCTCCGGGGGTCCGCGAGGTAGACCAGGGTCTGCCGACGCTCCTGCTGGAGAGCCTGGACGGTGTCCTCGGCCGGAAGTCCGACCTGGTCCGCGATCTGGGCGGTGTCCAGAAGCTGTTTCGCTTCGCGGCCCGTGATCACTGTCGCGAAGGCCCAGATGGAGGTGAGGGACACCAACGGCACCAGAAGCAGCCCCACGATCTTCCTGCGGATGGACTTCCCGCGAAAGCGCATGGCCTCCCCTACGTCAACCCCGGCGCGCGGGGGCGGTGTTCCGATTCCGATTCCGATTCCGTTTCCATAAACGGCGCGAGCCTACTACTGCTCACCTGTCATCTCTAAGACCTGTCCGGCCGTTCGCCCGAGCATCGCAGACGCCTCATCCGGAGTTGTCCAATGATGACCGGACATCACATCCTTGCTCGTGGGCCATACCGTCCGGCCGGTCTTCGCGTTCGACCCCACGTTGGCCGGAAAGACACGTCCGCCGGGAACTTCGGGTCTCCTCCCATTCGTGATCCTGGTGAGGGGAGTGAGGGTGGATGGACACCGAACCGGACATCGGGGCACCGGACATGACCGGTCGCGGGGGCAGCGGTGACGAGAGGCGCGGGGAGAGGCGCAGGGGGCTGTGGACCGAGGAGCCCGCTGTACGGCCGCGGATGCCGGATCCGGTGCGCGCGGCCGCCGTCCGGGCCTGGATCATCGTCGCCGTGACGCTGATTGAGGCCATGGTCGCGTTTCTCTGCACGCTGGCGGGCTCGTGGTTCGCCTTCCCCGCCGTGCTCAGTACGGTCGCGAGCACCGTCGTGGCCACGTGGAGCGTGCTGGACGTGTGGGTGACCCGGCAGGTGTGGAACCAGCGGAACGGCGTGGTGTCGGAGCCCAGCAGCACGGCGCGGGCGCTGCGGCGCGAACGGCGCAGGGCCCGGCGGGAGGCCCGCCGGGCCGAGCGGTCGCGGCCACCGGGGCGGCGGTTGTCAGAGGCCTGACGCACCGGTGTCATCCGAGGCGCCGGTACGCTCCGCGGCGGCCGTGTCGTCATCAGCGGGCGGTGTACTCCGCCGCGGCGTCGAGCAGCCAGTCGGCCAGGTAGCCGGCGAAGGAGGAGCGCACCAGCACCCAGTAGCCCGGCTTGTGCGGATCGCGTGCCACCAGCACCACCTGCGCGCGGGCCAGTGTGGTCTGCGCGCAACGGTCCGCTCCGAAGGACCGGGGGTGCAGGTCGAGGGAGCAGCCGTGGGCCAGCAGGTCCCGGGACCGGGGACCGGCGACGAGCAGGGTGGTGCGCTGCGCCGAGACGTCCACGACAGTACCCCCTGCTTCCCCGGCCCCTTCCCCGGCCCCGACTGCCGCGCGCAGCCGCACCTCGAGGTCGTGCCGCGACGCCGGGGGTCCCACGACGAGCCACTCGTCGGGCCCCAGCCACAGAGCCGCCAACTCGCCGCCGTGCACGACGGTGTTGGGCTCCACCGGGAGCTGGAGTCCCAGCGAGAGCCCGACGGCGTCCGCTGCGGGGCCCTTGGGGTCGAGACGCACGGACATCTGGGTGAGGAAGGGAAACTCGGCCAGGCGCAGTGCTCCGCCGGAGGCGCGTGTCGCGGCGGCGAACCGTCCGGCAGCGTGCACCAACGGGCTGCGGCGGGGGGCGGATGGAGCGCGGGCAGTGCTTCCAGCGCAGGCAGCCATGTCGGCGCAGGCAGCCATGTCGGCGCGGGCGGCGATGTCAGCGTGGGCAGCGATGTCAGCGTGGGCAGCGGTCTCAACCATCGCGGCGTGCCCCCTCGGGGTCGTAGAGAACAGGGCTTGCGACCGTCACGGGGACCAGCTCGCCCCCGACCGGCGCGTACAGCCGGTCGCCGATCCGGTCCCGGCCGCCCTTGATGAGGGCGAGGGCGAAGGTCCGGCCGAGCGCCGCGCTGCGATAGCTGGAGGTGACGTGTCCGAGCATGGGCACCGGCGGCTCGGGGTGGGGGCACTCCCCCTGGCTTCGCCATGGGGAGGTAGCTGGGGGATGTTCTCCGGCGATCAGGTGCGCGCCTTCGGGCAGCAGGGTGCCGGGGTCGTCCGGGAGGAGGCCGACGAGGTGCTTGCGGTCGGGCCTGCTCGTGTCGGCGCGGGCGTACGAACGCTTGCCGATGAAGTCGCGCTTCTTCTTCGACACCACCCAGCTCATCCCGAGGTCCTGCGGGGTGACGGTGCCGTCGGTGTCCTGGCCGACGATCGGGTAGCCCTTCTCGGCCCGCAGGACGTGCATGGTCTCGGTGCCGTACGGCGTGATGCCGAGCGGGCGCCCCGCCTCGTACAGGGCCTCCCACAGCGCGATCGCGTCCCACGGCAGCACGTTGATCTCGTACGCCAGCTCGCCGGAGAAGCTGATCCGGCACACCCGTGCCGGGATTCCGGAGACGGCCGCCTCGCGCCAGGCCATGAACGAGAAGCTCTCGGCGTCCACGTCCAGTCCGGGGGCGAGGCCGCCGAGCACGTCGCGGGAGCGGGGGCCGACCAGGGCGACGGTGGCCCACTGCTCGGTGACGGAGGTGCAGTGCACGCGCAGGTCCGGCCACTCCGTCTGGAGCCACTCCTCCATCCAGTCGAGGACGGCCGCGGCGTTGCCCGTCGTGGTCGTGGCCACGAAGCGGTCCTCGGCGAGCCGCATGACGGTGCCGTCGTCGAAGACCATGCCGTCGGCGCGGCACATCACGCCGTAGCGGATCATGCCCACCTTCAGGGTGCTCATCATGTTGGTGTAGAGCCGGTCCAGGAAGACACCCGCGTCCGGTCCCTGAACGTCGATCTTGCCGAGCGTCGAGGCGTCCATGAAGGCGACGCCTTCACGGGCGGCACGGCACTCCCGCTCCACCGCCGCCGCCATGTCCTCGCCGTCCAGCGGGTAGTACCACGGCCGCTTCCACTGCCCGACGTTCTCGAACAGCGCCCCGTGCGCGAGGTGCCAGTCGTGCAGCGCGGTGACACGTACGGGGTCGTGCAGCGCACCGCGGTCCCGGCCGGCCAGCGTGGCGAAGGCGACCGGGGCGTACGGGGCGCGGAAGGTCGTCGTACCGAGCTCGGCGACGCCGACGCCGAGCAGCTGCGCGACGACGCCGCTCGCGAGCACGCCCGAGGTCTTGCCCTGGTCGTGGGCCGTGCCGGCGGTGGTGTAGCGCTTGACGTGCTCGACCGACCGCATCCCCGCACCCGTCGCGCGGGCGAGGTCGGCGGCGGTGACATCGCGCTGGAGGTCGACGAAGGAGCGGGCGGGGTCCGCTCCGGGGACGAGCCACAGGTGCCCGGCGGGCGAGGACGGCTCTTCGGGGACCTCGGGGAGCGGAAGCGATCCGGGAGTGGTGAAGCCCTCGGCCTCGACGGCGCGGGACCCGGCGGCCGCGCCGTCGGCCAGGCACCCCGGAAGGTCGAGGACACCGCGTGCGGCACCGGCGGCCTCCACGGCCTGGCGGCAGGTGTCCGGCACGAACGAGCCGAGTGTCTCGTCGTACCGAAGCCGCCCGCCCGCCTGGCTGAAGAGGTGGACGACGGGGTTCCAGCCGCCGGAGACGAGGAGGAGGTCTGCGACGAACACGCGGGCCGCCGCGGGGCTTTGGCCGGGTGGAGCGACGGTGAGCGACGAGACCCGCGGCTCGCCCGCGGTGCCGGTGACGGCGTAGCCGTGCAGCACCTCGATGCCCGCCCGTGCGGCGCGACGGGCCCACTCCCCCGCCTCCGGGCGGGTGTCGACGACCGCCGCGATGCCCACGCCGGCGGCGGCGAGGTCGAGTGCGGCGGCGTACGCGCTGTCGTTCGTGGTGAAGACGACCGCGCGGCGGCCGGGGAGCACGCCGTACCGGACCGCGTACGTACGGGCGGCTCCGGCCAGCATGACGCCGGGCAGGTCGTTGCCCGCGAAGGCGAGGGACCGCTCGTGGGCGCCGGTCGCCAGCACGACCCGGCGGGCGCGGATCCGCCATACGCGCTCGCGCGAGACATGAGCGGAGGCCAGACCGCCGAGGTGGTTGGTGCGGCGCTCGACGGCGAGCACGTAGTTGTCGTCGTAGTGGCCGACGACCGTGGTGCGGCGCAGCACCCGTACCTCGGCCGCGACGTGGAGCTCGGCGCTCACCTCCGCGGCCCAGCCGAGCAGTTGGGAGGCATCGGCGGCGCCGAGCAGGCTGCCGCCGGGCTCGGGCTGCTCGTCGGCGAGGATCACCCGGGCGCCGCTGCGGGCGGCCGCTGCCGCTGCGGCGAGACCGGTGGGCCCGGCGCCGACGACGAGCAGGTCGCAGTGGGCGTGCACGGAGTCGTACCTGGCCGGGTCCGGCTCCGTGGCCAGCCGTCCCTGCCCCGGCAGGCTGCTCGCCTCGAGCCCGTCGTACAGCTCGACCGTCGTCGCGGGCAGCATCGGCTCGGGGAAGGGGGCCTCGATCTGGACGACGGCGTTCGGCTCCTCGCTCCCGGCGGCGAAGATCCCGCGCGGGCGGCCGAGTCCGACGCTCGTGCCGGTGGTGTGGACACCGTTCGCGAGCAGCGCGGACGCGAGCGTGTCGCCCCGGTAGCCCTCGTAGCGCACACCGTCGAAGCGGAAGGTCAGCGGCTCATGGCGCGCGACCCGCCCGCCGGCCGGCAGCCGGAACTCCTGCGCGGTCATGAGATCACCGGCCTCGGCTCGCCGATGCGGTAGACGGCGAGAATCTCGTTGGTCCCCGTGTCCCGGACGGCGTTGAACCAGCGGCGGCAGCCGGCCGCATGACTCCACCGCTCGGGGAAGGGCCCCTTGGGGTTGTCGCGGAAGAACAGGTAGCGGGCCCACTCCTCGTCGGTGAGGGCCGCGGGGTCCTCGGGGTAGGGCACGTGCGCCTGACCGCCGTAGTGGAACTCGGCCTCGTCGCGAGGCCCGCACCAGGGGCATGGGATGAGCAGCATTCGCAGGGCTCCTCGGTGTTGTTCTTCGCTCGCCTCGGCGGTGCGGTTCAGTGGGCGACCGCGGCCGCGCCGTGCTCGTCGACGAGCGCGCCGGTGGTGAAGCGCCTCAGCGAGAAGGGGGCGTTCAGCGGGTGCGGCTCGTCGTGGGCGATGGTGTGGGCGTAGGCCCACCCGGCCCCCGGCGTGGCCTTGAAACCGCCGGTTCCCCAGCCGCAGTTGAGGTACAGGTGGTCCACGGGGGTCAGCCCGACGATGGGTGAGGCATCGGGGCTGACATCGACGATCCCGCCCCAGGTACGCAGGACGTGGGCGCGGGCGAAGGCCGGGAACAGCTCCAGCGCCGCGGCCATCTGGCGTTCGATGATGTGGAACGCGCCGCGCTGCGTGTAGGCGTTGTACGCGTCGATGCCCGCTCCCATGACCAGTTCGCCCTTGTGGGCCTGACTGACGTACACGTGCACCGCGTTCGACATGACGACCGTGGGGTGTACGGGCTCCAGCAGTTCGGACACCAGAGCCTGCAGCGGGTGGCTCTGGAGGGGCAGGTCGAAGCCCGCCATCCCGGCCAGCACCGAGGAGTGTCCCGCCGCGCACAGCGCCACCCTGCCCGCCGCGATCGGGCCGAGCGAGGTGCGCACCCCTGTCACCCGGCCACCCCGCACGTCGATGCCCGTGACCTCGCAGTTCTGGATGAGGTCGACTCCGGCGGCGTCGGCGGCGCGGGCGAGGCCCCAGGCGACGTGGTCGTGTTTGGCGATCCCCGCGCGCGGCTGGTACGTCGCCCCCATCACCGGGTAGCGCACGTCCGGCGAGATGTCGACGATCGGGCAGACGTCCTTGACCTGCCGCGGGTCGAGCCATTCCGCATCGACTCCGTTGAGGCGGTTGGCCTCCACGCGGCGCACGCCGTCCCGTACGTCCTGCAGGCTGTGCGCGAGGTTCAGCACACCGCGCTGGGAGAACAGGATGGGGTAGTCGAGATCGTCCTCGAGCCCCTCCCACAGCTTCAGCGCGTGCTCGTAGATGCCGGAGCTCTCGTCCCACAGGTAGTTGGACCGGATGATGGTGGTGTTGCGGGCCATGTTGCCGCCCGCGAGCCAGCCACGCTCGAGGACCGCGACGTCGGTGATCCCGTGGTTCTTCGCGAGGTAGTGGGCGGTGGCGAGGCCGTGTCCGCCTCCGCCCACGATGACGACGTCGTACGAACTCCTGGGCTCGGGTGTGCGCCACAGCCAGTCGGGGTGCTCGGGAAGGGCGGCCCCCGGGGTACGGGTCTCCATGCGCTTGTGCCTCCCCTGGTCAGCCGCGCAGGCGGGTCATCGACGGGTCGACAGCGGCTCTTCGGCGACGACCGCGGGGATGCGCTGGTCGAAGTAGCCGATGTGCAGCGTGCGGCCGGGCGTGGCGAGCCCGGCCGGCAGCCAGGCGTAGGCGATGCCCTTGCCGATCGTGTAGCCGTACGCGGCGCTGGTGACGTAGCCGGCGCAGGCGTCGCCGTCGTACACCGGCTCCTTCCCCATCACCACGGCCCGTGGGTCGTCGATGGTGAGGCAGGTGAGCCGGCGGCGTACGTCGGCCTTGCGCCGCTCCAGGGCGGCCTTGCCGATGAAGTCGCCCTTGTCGAGCCTGACCGCGAAGCCGAGTCCGGCCTCGTAGGGGTCGTGTTCGTAGGTCATGTCGGTGCCGAAGGAGCGGTAACCCTTCTCCAGGCGGAGGCTGTTGAAGGCGCCGCGCCCGGCCGCGATGCCGCCGTGAGGCCGCGCCGCGTCCCAGAGCGTGTCCCACAGCTTCAGCCCCATGTCGGCGGTCGTGTAGAGCTCCCAGCCGAGCTCGCCGACGTAGCTCAGGCGCATCGCCGTGACGGGGACGGCGCCGATGTGGGCGCGCTTGGCGCGGAAGTAGCGCAGCCCGTCGTTCGAGAAGTCCTCGTCGGCGAGCGGCTGGAGGACCTCGCGCGCCTTGGGTCCCCACAGGCCGATGCAGCAGGTGCCCGGGGTGATGTCGCGGACGGCGACGGAGCCGTCGGCGGGCAGGTGCCGGGTGAGCCAGTCCAGGTCGAGGTTGCCGTTGGCGCCGACCTGGAAGCGGTCGGGCCCCAAGCGGGCGACGGTGATGTCGCTCCGGATGCCGCCGTCCTGATCGAGCATCAGGGCGTAGGTGACGGAGCCGACGGACTTGGCGACGTTGGCCGTGGTCATGCGCTGCAGGAACGCCGCCGCTCCGCGGCCGGTGACCTCGAGCCGCTTGAGGGCCGTCATGTCGTACATCGCGACGCTCTCGCGGGTGGCCAGGGCCTCGGCGCCGACGACGGGCGACCACATCCGTGCGGCCCAGTCGTTCGGCACCGGGATGTCCCAGCGGGCCAGGAGGGGCTCGTTGGCGGAGTACCACTGGGGCCGCTCCCAGCCGGACGCCTCGAGGAAGTAGGCGCCTCGCTCCCGCTGGCGGACGTGGAACGGGCTGGTGCGCAGCGGCCGCGGGGCGCCGGGCGGCTGGAGCGGGTGGATGATGTCGTAGACCTCGGCGAAGTTCTGGCAGTCGCGCGCCAGGACGTAGTCGGGGGCGAGTTGGTGCGGCTCGAAGCGGTTGACGTCGCACTCGTGCAGGTCGAACGAGGAGCAGTGGCCGTCGACGAGCCACTCGGCCATGGCGCGGCCGACGCCCGCGGAGTGGGTGACCCAGACGGCCTCGGCCACCCAGAAGCCCTTCACCTCCGGGGATTCGCCAAGGAGCGGAAGACCGTCGGTGGTGAAGGAGAAGAGCCCGTTGATGCCCTCCTCGACCTTGGACTCCCGGGTCGCGGGCAGCAGCGACTGGGTCTCGGTCCAGGCATCGGCGAAGTCGTCCTCGGTGAACCGCAGTACGGAGGGCATCGGCCCGGCGGAGTCGACGGGGGCGATGTCGTCGGCGGCGACGGGCATGGGGCGGTGGCCGTAGGAGCCGATGCCGAGCCGGTCGAAGCAGTCGCGGTAGTACAGATCGGCGTCCTGGTGGCGCAGGATCGGGCGGACTGCCTCCTGTGCCTGCCCGGCCAGCGCGGGGACCGGTCCCGTCCACGCCAGCTGGTGGGCGAGCGGCGTCAGCGGAAGGTTCATCCCGGCCATGCGGGCGACCTTGGGGCCCCAGATGCCGGCACAGCACACGACGATGTCGGCGGGGATGTCGCCCTGGCCGGTGACGACCGCGCTGACGCGGTCACCGCTCTCGTCCCCGCCGTCCGTACGGATGTCGAGGACCTCGTGGCGGGCGAGGAACCGTACGCCGCGGGCCGTGGCGGCGCGGATCTGGGCCTCGACCGCGAGCACGGCCTTGGCCAGGCCGTCGGTGGGGACGAGCAGCCCGCCGAGCACCCGCTCCCGGTCGACGAGCGGGTGGCGAGCGACGCACTCGTCCGGGCCCACCAGCCGGGCCTCGACGCCCCATGAGGTGATCCAGCCGTGCCGGCGCCGGAGTTCGGCCAGGCGCTCGGGCGTGGTGGCGATCTCGAGACCGCCCACCTGCAGGAAGCAGGGTTCTCCGTCGACGTCGAGGGAGCAGAGCTTCTCCACGGTGTAGCGGGCCAGCTCGGTCATCGTCTTCGAGGGGTTGGTCTGGAAGACCAGGCCCGGGGCGTGGGACGACGAGCCGCCGGTGGCGGGCAGCGGGCCCTGGTCGACGACCGTCACCTCGGTCCAGCCCCGGGAGGACAGTTCGTCGGCCAGCGCCGCTCCCACGACGCCGGCGCCGATGATGACCACTCGCGGTCCCGCCATCGCCACCCCTCCAACACCACACCGGTCCGGTTGCTGTGAGCGCAACATGCATCAGGTTGCGCAACTCACAGTGCCGGTCGCCCCAGGTCGTGTCAAGAGGGAGCGTTGCGCCGGGAACAGCGGCCTGCTAGAGGCCGGCCACAGGCCGGAAAACAGCCGTGCCCGGCGGGCTGACACAGCAGCCCGCCGGGCACGGAAAAACTTCCGCCGACCTCCCTGATCAGCCCTTCCCGAGCCAGGAGTCGACCTTTTCGCGGTTGGCCTCGACCCACTTCTCCGCGGCCTTCTCGGGCGACATCTTGTCCTGCGCGATGTACTGCGCCACGAGATTCTGGTCCTCGTTGGTCCAGGTGAAATTCTTGACCAAGTCGTAAGCGGGGCTGCCGGATTCGGCGAACTTCTTGCTGACGATCTTGTCCAGGGCGTATTCGGGGTAGTCGCAGGCGACCTTCTCCGGGTCGGCGTCGCACCCGTCCTTGTACTCCGGCAGATTCACCTTGACGAGCTTCAGCTCCGAGAAGAGCCACTGGGGTTCGTAGAAGTACCCGAGGACCGGCGTCTTCTGGGCCTCGGCCTTACGGAACGCCTGGATGAGCGCGGCCTCGCTGCCCGCGTACACCACCTTGTAGTCGAGCTTCAGATTCTTCACGAGAGCGCCGTCGTTGGTGACGAAAGACGGATCCCCGTCCAGCAGCTGCCCCTTGCCACCGGACTCCGAGGTCCGGAACAGCTTGGCGTACTTGTCGAGGTTCTTCCACTCGGTGATGTCCGGGTACTTCTTGGCCATCCACGGCGGCACGTACCAGCCGATGACTCCCTTGTTGCCCGTCTCTCCCGCGGATACGGCCGTCTTCTGCTGCTCCATGTATTTCTTCTTCAGGTCGGGGTGGCCCCAGTTCTCGACGATCGCGTCGACCTCACCCGTCCCGAATCCCTGCCAGGCGACCTCTTCCTTGAGATCCTTCTTCTCCACCGTGCACCCGAGGTCCTTCTTCGCGACATAGGCGATGACGGCCGCATTGGCCTCATAACCGACCCAGGGATTGATGGCCAGATTGAAGGTGCCGCACTCTCCGGCCTTGCCGCCTCCGGAGCCGGACTCGCCGACCTTGGCTCCGCCGCAGCCGCTGAGCACGAGGGCCAGCGCCGCCAGGCCTGCCAGTCCGCCGCGCCGAACCGCCGCCGCCGGCCCTGCTGTCATGACGTTCCTCACCACGTATGTCCTGCCCTTCTTGCGTCAGCGCCCGTGCGGCGCTCTTCCGGCCCGGTGCGCCGCCGCCTGCGTGATGCGGTCGAACATGACACCGAGCAGCACGATGGCCAGGCCTGCCGCCAGGCCCTTGCCGTACAGCTGTCCCTGCGAGAATCCGGCGACGACGTCGTAACCGAGGGCGCCGGCCCCGACGAGACCGCCCACCACGACCATCGACAGCACATAGATCAGGCCCTGGTTGGTCGCGAGCGTCAGGGACGTGCGGGCCATCGGCAGCTGCACCTTGGTGATGATCTGCCAGCTGCTCGAGCCGGCCGCTGTCGCCGCCTCCACCGTGGTCGGCGGCACCGCGCGCACCCCATCCGCGATGATCTTGATCGTCACCGGGGCCGCGTAGACGATCGCGGCGACGATCGCCGTGAAGCGGCTGGCGCCGAACAGGGCGAGGAACGGCACGAGATAGACGAAGGGGGGCATGGTCTGGCCGGCGTCGAGGACGGGCCTGATCAGCCGGTCCACCAGGGTGCTGCGCCCCATCCACACGCCCACGACGACGCCGAGGGCCAGCACGATCACCGTCGCCGCCAGGCTGGAGGCCAGCGTCGTCATGCCGTCCCGCCACAGGCCGGAGGCGACGATCAGCCCCACGCACACCGCAGCGGTGACGCCCGCGCGCCACCCGCCCAGCAGCCCGCCGACGGCCACCAGCACCGCTCCGACCAGCCACCACGGGGAGCCGGTCAGCAGCTCCTCGAACGGATTGAGCAGCAGCGTGGTGGTGACATTCCGCAGGGCTTCCGTCACCCCGGCGAGGCTGTCCTGCGCCCACGCGGTCACGGAGTCCGCCGTACGGGCGATGGCGCCGCCCAGGTCGACGCCGCCGGGGAACTCCGCCGCCCAGACGTAGGTGTGGGACAGCCATACGCAGACGGCGGTGGCCGCACCGCCGGCCAGCAGCAGCGGACGCCGCCACGTCCGGAAGCGGCCGCCCTTGCGCCGGGCTTCCTCGACGCGCACGCTGGCCGCGGTCGTCACCCGGTCGAGCACGATGGCCATGACGACGATGGCGAGTCCGGCGTTGAAGGCGACGCCCACGTCGAGGGTCTCAAGGGCCTTGATGACCGTCTTGCCGAGCCCCGGCGCGTCGATCAGCGCGGCGATGGTGACCATGGACAGCGCCGCCATGATGGTCTGGTTCACGCCCAGCACGATGGTGCGCTTCGACATGGGCAGCAGCACTTTGAGGAGCGTCTGCCGCCGGGTCGAGCCCATCGACTCCGCCGCCTCGACCGTCGTCTCGGGAACCCCGCGGATCGCGTGCGCGGTGAGGCGTATGGCCGGGGGCGTCGCGTAGATGAGCGTGGCGATGGTGGCGGAGGCCGGGCCGATGAGGAAGAACAGCGTCAGCGGGGCCAGGTAGACGAAGGTCGGCATCGTCTGCATGAAGTCGAGCGCCGGCGTGATGAGGCGGTTGACCCGGTCGGACAGTCCGGCCCACACGCCGAGCGGGATGCCGATGAGGAGGGAGACGAGCACCGCCGCCACCGTGAGGGCGAGGGTGTCCATGCTCTCCTGCCACAGCCCCTGAAGGCCGAGGAGGACGAACCCGGCGACGGCGAGCGCCGCGACCCGCAGATTGCCGAAGGCCCACGAGACGTACCCCGCGACGGCGACGACGCCCAGCCAGCCGACGACGGGGACCGGCCGGCCGTATCCGGGCTGCGAGATCAGGGCTTGGATGAAGGTCACGAGATTGTCGATGACCAGCCGGATCTCGTTGAAGAAGTAGAGGAAGACCGGGTTGCTGTTGCGGTTCGCGCCGATGGCGTCGTTGATCTCGTTGAACTCGCGGTGCAGCGGGGTCAGTTCCGCGGTACCGAGGGGGAGCGTATGGGTCCCGCGCAGCAGGAGCCACAGCACGACCCAGCTCGCGAGGACGGCGGCCGCCGCGAGCTTGCGGCCCCCTCTCAGCGGCGCGGTCAGGCGCGCCGTCGTCTCGGCGAGGGCAGCCACTACTCCCCGCCCTCCGCACCCGCGACGACCGCGAGGATCTCCTCGTCGCCGACGATGCCCAGCAGCTTCCCGTCCTCGACGACTTTCACGGGCTTGTCGGCGGCGAGCACGGCACGCGTCGCCTCGCGGACCACGACGTCCGGGCCCAGCTCCGGCCCGTCGAGCGGGTCGTCAGGCTCGGCGGGGCGCATGATCCAGCGGAGTGTGAGCACCCGCGAGCGCGGTACGTCCGAGACGAAATCCCGGACGTAGTCGTCGGCGGGTGCGCCGACCAGCTCGTCACCCGTGCCGCACTGGACCATCTGGCCGTCCCGCATGATCAGGATCCGGTCGCCCAGCTTGAGCGCCTCCGACAGGTCGTGGGTGATGAACACCATGGTCTTGCCCACCTCGCGGTGGAGCCTGATGACCTCGTTCTGCATGTCGCGGCGGATGAGCGGGTCGAGCGCGGAGAACGGCTCGTCGAAGAGCAGGACATCGGGGTCGACCGCGAGGGCGCGGGCCAGTCCGACCCGCTGCTGCATGCCGCCGGAGAGCTGGTCGGGGTAGGAGTTCTCGTTCCCGGCGAGACCGACGAGCTCGATGACATCCATGGCCCGCTTTGTCCGTTCCGCCCTGTTTGTCCCGCGAATTTCGAGGCCGTAGGCGACGTTGTCCAGGACCCGGCGATGCGGCAGCAGTCCGAAGTGCTGGAAGACCATCGAGAACTTGCGCCGCCGCAGCTCGCGCAGCCGCTTCTCGTCCGCGCCACGGATGTCCTCGCCCTCGAAGACCACCTCGCCCGCCGTCGGCTCGATCAGCCGGGTGAGACACCGGACCAGCGTCGACTTACCCGAGCCGGACAGACCCATGACGACGAAGACCTCGCCGGGCGAGACGTCGAACGTGACGTCCCGGACGGCCGCGGTGCAGCCGGCCCTTTCCATGAGCTCGCGGCGGGAGAGACCGCGGAGCTCGGGCGAGCCCGGCACCTGTGCGGCGGTCTTCGGTCCGAAGACCTTCCACAGCCCGCGCACGGATATGACCGGGGTGGTGCCCTCGGACGCGCCCCGCTGCGGCGGGCCTTGTGTCTCGGTGGCAGTCACGATCGACCTCTTCCTCTGATCGGCTGCACGCAGCGGCGGCGCGCCGCGCTCCCCCTCCGCCGTCCGCGGAGGGGGTCTCGTTGCGTATCACGCATCGGTTTTCTGGAGTCGGAACACCCTCACCCACCGCTCGGGCGTACGTCAAGGGGGTGAGCTGTGGATTTGTGACCCCGGGCGGTTGCCCGGCAGGCCTTGACCCGCCGCGCCACGGCCCCGACCATGTTGCGTATGACCCACCCTGTTGTGCAATACGCATCAACGGAGGAGGAGAGATGTCCCCTCGACCACTCCCCGGCCGCGAGTTCGTCCTCACGCTCTCGTGTCCCGACCGGGCTGGGCTCGTCCATGCGGTGACCGGCTTCCTGGTACGGCACTCCGGGAACATCCTGGAGAGCAGGCAGTTCGACGACCGGTTGCAGGACCGCTTCTTCATGCGGGTGCAGTTCGGCGTCTCGGACCCGAACACTGCGCTGGAAGAGTTGCGCCGCGGTTTCGTCCCGGTGGCCGAGGTGTTCCGGATCTCCTGGCGGCTGTACGACGCGTCGGCCCCGACCCGCACTCTGATCATGGTGTCCAAGTTCGGCCACTGCCTCAACGACCTGCTGTTCCGCCGGAGCACCGGCGCGCTCAACATCGATGTCCCGGCGATCGTCTCCAACCACCGCGACGCCGAGCCGCTCGCGGAGAGTTACGGCGTCCCCTTCCACCACATCCCGGTGACGGCGCAGACGAAAGCCGAGGCGGAGTCGCGTCTGATGGCGCTCGTCGAGGAACTGGACATCGGCCTCGTGGTGCTCGCCCGGTACATGCAGATCCTTTCGGACGATCTGTGCAAGCGGCTCGAAGGGCGGGCCATCAACATCCACCACTCGTTCCTGCCGGGCTTCAAGGGCGCACGGCCGTACGTGCAGGCGCACGAGCGCGGCGTCAAGCTCGTCGGAGCCACCGCGCACTACGTGACCCCCGACCTGGACGAGGGCCCGATCATCGAGCAGGACGTCGTCCGCGTCGACCACTCACGCGACCCCGACGATCTGGTCACCATCGGCCGGGACGTCGAGGCACAGGTCCTCGCCCGCGCGGTGCAGTGGCACAGCGAGAGCCGGGTCATGCTCAACGGCAGCCGGACCGTCGTCTTCCGCTGAGGCCCCGCGCCGACGGCGCTCAGGCGCCGAGCCGCTCAGCATGGCCCGGCGCCAACGCTCCGTCTCCGCGACCTGGTTGAACTTGAACCCTCTCCCCCGCAAGCGGGGGAGATTCCTGACTCACGCTGCTCTCCCGCTCGACGAGTGAGGGAGTCTGACGCGATCAACGCCAGCCGGGTCGGAACCTGCCCGGTGCCCTGAAAGACAAAGGTGTTGCACTGCACTGGGTTTGGTTCTCGCCCGGCGCACACCGACCGTAGCGCCTCGGGACGCTCCGCGACCGCGCTTTGGCGATGCTCCGCATCGCCGTGCTCAGGAGGCGATTCCTCCCCGGCATGAACGCCGGGGCATCCTCGCCAGACGGCAGGTGAACGGGTGCAGGCCCACGACCCGAGCCCCCGGCCGCGGTGAGCGCAGCGGCGCTGCCGCAGCAGCCGGTCCGGGGAGTAGCCGCCCGGCACAGGTTGCTGACGATGTAGCCGGCGTGGCTCTGCTTGTCCCACATCGCCTGGACGGTGATGTCGTCGTCGATATGCGGATGGCGCTCCGGATAGCCGGTGATGCCGACGTGGCCGAACGGGCTGCCCAGCTCGGTCAGCCGGCGCAGCACGGGCAGGGCCGCGTCGTAGCGGCCGGCCGGCGGATCGGCGTCACCGGCCGGCACGAACACATCGTCGATGCCGGCCGCCAGGAGCCGGTCGACGACGTCTGCGAGGTGCGCGTCGTCGACGAGCTGCCGGGCGGACAGGTGCGGCACGACGCGGTAGCCGTGCCCGGCCAGCGCGACCGCCAGATCCAGGGTCGGGCCGAGGCCCTTGGCGGGCGAGGCCGTGACGGCGACCGGAACGTCGGCCGGGACGCAGCCGACCACCCGGTCTTCGGCGGACTGCGTGGGCAGGACCTCGTAGCGGACCCTGCGCAGCAGCTCCGGCAGGCCCCCGGCGAGGGGGACCTGCACGGCGCATCGGGGATACGGCACGGGCCGCATGTGAGATGGCCTCGCCTTCTCAGGCGGGTCCGGGGCGCTGCCCGTGCTCGGCGGGCGTCTGCTGGGCGGGCTCCCGGACGACGGGCTCCTGGCCGACGGGCTCCTGGCCGACGGGCGGCTGCTCGCCGGGCCGGTGCCGGTAGAACTCCGCCGTCGAGGGCGGCAGCGGCTCGTTGCCCAGAATGAGGTCGGCCGCTTTCTCGGCGACCATCATCACCGGCGCGTAGATATTGCCGTTGGTGACATACGGCATGACCGAGGCGTCCACGACGCGCAGTCCGTCCAGGCCGTGAACGCGCAGCGTCCCCGGATCCACCACGGCCGTCTCGCCGGTGCCCATCTTGCAGGTGCAGGACGGGTGCAGGGCCGTCTCGCCCTCCTTCGCGACCCAGTCGAGGATCTCCTCGTCGGTGGCCACATCCGGCCCCGGGGAGATCTCTCCGCCGTTGTAGGGGTCCAGCGCGGCCTGCCCGAGGATGTGGCGGGCGACCCGGACCGCCTCGACCCACTCGCGGCGGTCCTGCTCCGTGGACAGGTAGTTGAACCGCAGCGCCGGGTGGACGTACGGATCCTTGCTCCTGATCTTCACCGAGCCGATGGCGTCGGAGTACATCGGTCCGACGTGCACCTGGTATCCGTGCCCGCCGGACGGCGCAGAGCCGTCGTAGCGGACCGCGATGGGCAGGAAGTGGAACATCAGGTTGGGGTACGCGACGTCCTCGTTGCTGCGGGCGAAGCCGCCCGCCTCGAAGTGGTTGGTCGCCCCGGGCCCCTTGCGCAGCAGCCACTGGAGCCCGATCCACGGCCGGTGCCGCCACTTCAGATACGGCTGCATCGATACGGGCTGCTTGCAGGCGTACTGGACGTACACCTCCAGGTGGTCCTGCAGGTTCTCCCCCACCCCCGGCAGGTCGTGCACCACATCGACGTCCAGCGCCCGCAGTTCACCGGCGTTGCCGACGCCCGACAGCTGGAGCAGCTGCGGTGAGTTGATCGCGCCGCCGGACAGGATGACCTCGCCCGCGCGCACCTGCCGTGGCGCGCCGCGGCCGCGGCGGTATTCGACGCCCACGGCGCGCTTGCCTTCGAAGAGCACGCGCGTGACGAAGGCCCGGGTCCGCACCTCCAGGTTGGGCCGGTTCATGACCGGGTGGAGGTAGGCGCGCGCGGCGGACAGCCTGCGGCCGCGGTGGACGTTGCGGTCGAAGGGCGCGAAGCCCTCCTGGCGGTAGCCGTTGACGTCGTCGGTCAGCGGGTATCCGGCCTGCTGCGCCGCCTCGAGGAAGGCCGGGAAGAGCGGATTGGTGGCCGGGCCGCGCTCGAGGACCAGGGGTCCGGAGTGACCGCGGAACGCGTCCTCGGGGCCGGCGGCGAGACAGGTCTCCATCCGGTTGAAGTACGGCAGGCAGTGCGCGTAGTCCCAGGTCTCCATCCCCGGGTCGGACGCCCAGCGCTCGTAGTCCATGGGGTTTCCGCGCTGGAAGATCATCCCGTTGATGCTGCTGGACCCGCCGAGCACCTTGCCGCGGGCGTGGAAGATCCGCCGGCCCTGCATGTGCGGCTCCGGCTCCGACTCGTACTTCCAGTCGTAGAAGCGGCTGCCGATGGGGAACGGCAGCGCGGCCGGCATGTGGATGAAGACGTCCCAGCGGTAGTCGGGCCTGCCCGCTTCCAGGACCAGCACGCGGTTGCCCGGATCCGCGGAGAGCCGGTTCGCCAGAGCACTGCCCGCCGAGCCGCCGCCGACGATGACGAAGTCGTACTGCGTGGCCACCATTGCTGCCTCGTCTCTCCCTTGGGGCACTCCCCGGCTACTGCTGGGGGACCCGACCCGGGCCGCCCGGCCCAGGGGGACTTCGGCCGGGTGCCCCGAGCCGTCGATACGCCGGGCATGCTAGCGTGAGTAGCGCCATACGCACTAGGTTGCGAACAGCGCAACCTGCACTCAAGGGTCCTCCGGCAGTACCACCCATGGCCTGTTCGTTACCGCGCGTATAGTTGCACCATGAGCAACCACAGTGCAGCTGTCGACAACGCAGCCCAGCCTGCCGGAGGGGTGCAGTCCGTCGATCGCGCGGTCAGCGTCCTGGAGATCCTCGCCCAGCGCGGCGAGGCCGGTGTCAGCGAGGTTGCGGCGGAGATCGACGTCCATAAATCGACCGCGTTCCGCCTGCTCGGGGCGCTGGAGTCACGCGGACTCGTCGAGCAGGCGGCGGAGCGCGGCAAGTACCGCCTCGGCTTCGGCATCGTGCGCCTGGCCGGTGCGGTCACCGACCGTATCGACATCACCCAGCAGGGCCGGCCGGTCTGCGAACGCCTTGCGGAGGAGATCGGCGAGACGGTCAACATCGCCATCCTCCAGGAGCACTATGCGATCAACCTGTACCAGGTGCGCGGCCCCGGAGCGGTCACCGCGCACAACTGGGTGGGGCAGCTGACGCCGCCGCACGCCACCTCCAGCGGCAAGATCCTGCTGGCCTATCTGCCGGCCAAGGAGCGTGCGGAACTGCTCGCGAAGACCGGCATGAAGAAGGTGACACCACGCACCGTGACCGCCAAGACCCGGCTCGAGAAGTCCCTCGCCGAGGCGCGCGAGCGCGGGTACTCGCTCACGCTGGGGGAGTTCGAGGTGGGGCTGCACGCCATGGCCGCGCCCATCCGCTCCCGGTACGGCGATGTCGTCGCCGCCATCAGCGCGTCCGGGCCCGGCTACCGCTTCACCGAGGAGCGCATGCACGAGCTCGCCCCGCTGCTGCTCGAGGGCGCGGAGGAGATCAGCCACCGCCTCGGCTACCTCGGCTGAGCCGCCCCATGGAGCCGCCGCCCACGACGCTCGGCGTCGGCGGGCCCCTGCCCCTGAACCGAAGACCCGTCGGCAGCACGGGCGCTGCCCGGGTCAGCGCCTGCCGAGCCGGGTGAGCACCCATGTGTGGAACGCGCCGATGTGGTGCTCGCTGGGCACCAGGACGCCGCCCTTGGCGTACAGGCGGGAGCTCATGGCCGGCTGGCAGCGCTCGCAGGCGGCGAAGTCCTGCCGGTTCACGCGGTCGAAGAGCTCGACGGAGCGGCTGACGTCCCTGCCGCTGTCCACCACGTCCTTGAGGTACAACCAGTCGCACTCGACGACCGTGCGGTCGGCGGCGACCGGGAACATCCGGTGGAAGATCACGTGGTCCGGCACCAGGTTGATGAAGACCTGCGGCTTGACCGTCATCGCGTAGTACCGGCGGTCCTGGTCGTCGGAGACCGTGGGGATGCGGTCGAGCCCTTCGGAGCCGTCGACGGTGAACCCCTTGACCTCCGCGCCGAACGCGGCACCGTGCCCGACGAAGTACTGCGCCGCGTAGCCGTCGGCGAACTCGGGGAGCACCTCGGTGAGTTCGGGGTGGATCGTCGCGCAGTGGTAGCACTCCATGAAGTTCTCGACGATCAGCTTCCAGTTCGCCCCGACGTCGTAGACGATGCGGCGCCCGAGCTCGAGACCGGCGATGTTGTACCGGTCGATCGCCCCGGTGTCGCCGAGCCGCGCGACGACGTCGCCGACCACCTGCTCCTCGAAGGAGGGCGGGGCGTCCGCGAGGCAGACCCAGACGTAGCCGAGCCACTCCCGGACCGCCACCGTCACAAGCCCGTATTCCGTACGGCCGACGTCCGGCATCTTCGTGAGGTTGGGGGCGGCCACGAGCTTGCCCTGGAGGTCGTACGTCCACGCGTGGTACGGGCACTGGAACGCCCGCTTCACCTCGCCGGACTCCTGCGTGCACAGCTTCGCGCCGCGGTGCCGGCACACGTTGAAGAAGGCGCGCACGGCGTTGTCCCGCGAGCGGGTCAGCAGGACGCTCTCGCGCCCCACGTCCACGGTCCGGAACGCCCCCGGCCCGGCCAGCTCGGAGGCGCGGGCCACGCAGAACCACATCGACTCGAAGATGTGCTCCTGCTCGAGGCGGAAGATGTCCGCGTCCGTGTAGAAGCCGCCCGGAAGAGTGGTGATCAGGCTCTCGGGCAGGCCGGTTGTTGTCACAGTGCACTCCTCGCAGAAGACGTCGTCGGGTCGGGTCGTCAGGGGGCGGTGAGCTGCCGGCGCCAGCGGGTGAACTGCCGTGCCTGGTCGACGCCGAGCACGGCCACCGGTCGGCCCGCGCGCCGGTAGACCGCGAGGAAGCTGCGGTCGGACGCCGCGCCCTCCTCGACGGCGACGCTGTCGGCCTGCGCGGCGTGCCCCGCGAACTGGATCCGTACGCCGTACTGGTCCGACCAGAAGTACGGCGGGCGGGGCGGGGCGGGCGCGGCCGTGCCGCCGGAGAGCAGGGCCGCCACGGCCGCCGCCGGGCGTTCTCGCGCGCCGGTCCAGTGCTCCACCCGGCGGTGGGTCCCGACGGCGGGGTCGTACCAGGCAGCACAGTCGCCGACCGCGACGACGCCGGGGACGCCTGTGGCGCCGGCCGCGTCGCACCGCACGCCGTTCTCCAGCGGCACGCCGGATCCCTCGAGCCAGTCGGTGCACGGGCGGGCACCGACCCCGACGACGACGGTGTCGGCCGGGATGCGGCGGCCGTCCCGGAGCAGGACCGCGCCCACCCGCCCGTTGCCGACGACGCCTTGGACCCCGGTGCCGCACAGCAGCCGGACGCCGTGGTCCGCGTGGAGCGCGGAGACGACGCCGCCCATCTCCGGTCCCAGCGGGCCCGCGAGCGGCGTCGGCGCCGCCTCGACGACCGTCACGTCGAGCCCGAGTCCGTACGCGGTCGAGGCCACCTCGGCGCCGATGAACCCGCCGCCGATGACGACCAGGCCGCCGCCGCGCGCCAGGTCGTCGCGGAGCGCGCGGGCGTCCTCGACGGTGCGCAGCACATGCACCCCCGCGAGACCGTCGCTTCCCGGCAGGGTCCGCGCCGCCGCCCCGGTGGCGATCACGACCCCGTCGGCCCTGACCTCGCGGCCGTCCGCGAGCCGCACCGAGCGGTCGCCGCGGTCGAGCCCGGCGGCCCGCGCGCCGAGCAGCCACTCGGCGCCGAGGTCCTCGCCGTCCGCCTCGAGCCCGAGGCCGTCCTCGTCCACCTTTCCGGCGAGGAACTCCTTCGACAACGGCGGCCTGTCGTACGGGCGGTGGGTCTCGTCGCCGATGATGACGAGCCGCCCGTCGTACCCGTGCTTGCGCAGCGAGCGGGCGGCCGAGAGACCGGCGAGCGAGGCGCCGACGACGGCCACGCTCCTCACGCGACGCCTCCGCTGAGGCGGGCGACGGCGCAGGGCGGGAGGTTCGGCACGGCGTCGGACAGCAGGACGTAGATCACGCCGTCCTCGACGAGGACCTGGTGCGTGCGGACCGGAAACCTGGCCGGGGGTGCGTCCACGCTGCCGGTGCGCAGGTCGAATTTCGAGGCGTGCAGCGGGCATTCGACCTCGCACCCCTCGAGCCAGCCGTCGGAGAGCGCGGCGTCCTGGTGGGTGCAGGTGTCGTCGATCGCGTAGACCTCGCCGTCCTCGGTGTGGAACACCGCGACAGGGGGGTCGGTCTCGAGCCGGTAGGCCTCGCCTCGCGGCAGATCAGCGAGACGGCACACGGGAATCATCATGACCACCTCGGTGCGTATAGCGAAACAGGATGCGAAGAACGCAACGCCAGTGTGAGGGTGCCCCTATGCCTTGTCAAGAAGCCGAAATCGACGCGGAACGGCACGCGCGGCGTTTACTGTCACGCAACTTTCTGCGCAGCAGGAAACAACCCTGTCGCACGGAACTCGCCGTGACGATCGGGGTCTTCTCCCTCGTCACGGCCGGATGCGGGCCGTGGGGAGCCCGTACTGCGGAGAGCCTCACGGTCGGCGTCCCGGGGCGCCGACGCGCTGGAAGCGTCGGCGCGCTGGAAGCGTCGGCGCGCTGGGATGCGCCGGGACGGCCGCGAGGCCCCGTCAGCCGACGGCCGCGGGGCCTCTGTCAGCCGCGGGTCACCGGCCTCGGGCGACCCAGTCCTCGAGATACGGGGCCTCGGCGCCGATGCTGGTCGTCTCGCCGTGGCCGGTGTGCACGACCGTCTCGCCCGGGAGCGTGAGCAGCCGGTCGCGGATCGACGCGATGATCGTGCCGAAGTCGCTGAACGAGCGCCGCGTAGCGCCGGGCCCTCCCGCGAAGAGCGTGTCACCGCTGAACAGCGCGCCCAGCTCCGGCGCGTACAGGCACACCGCGCCCGGCGCGTGCCCGGGCGTGTGGAGGACACGCAGCGCAGTCCCCGCGACCTCGAGGACATCGCCGTCGGCCAGGGCGCGGTCGGGCTGCCGGTGCGGGTGCACCAGCTTCCACAGCACCTGGTCGTCCGGGTGGAGGAGTACGGGCGCTCCCGTACGGTCGGCGAGGGCGGGGGCCGCGTCCACATGGTCGTTGTGCGCGTGGGTGCACACGACGGCGGCCAGGCGGCGGTCGCCGACGGCAGTCCGGATCGCGTCGGCGTCGTGTGCGGGGTCGACGACGAGGACCTGATCGTCGTCTCCGACGAGCCACACATTGTTGTCGACCTCCCACGTGCCGCCGTCGAGCCGGAAGGTCCCGCTGGTGACGAGGTGCTCGATGCGCAGCGCGCCGGCCACTACAGCACCACCACCGAGCGCAGCACATCGCCGTGGTGCATCTTCTCGAAGGCCTTCTCGACGTCCCCGAGCCCGATCGTCTCGGAGACGAAGGCGTCGAGGTCGAAGCGCCCCTGCAGATGGAGATCGACGAGCGTCGGGAAGTCGCGCGAGGGCAGACAGTCGCCGTACCAGCTGGATTTGAGCGCGCCGCCGCGCCCGAAGACGTCGAGGAGCGGCAGCTCGATCTTCATCTCGGGGGTCGGGACGCCGACGAGCACGACCGTGCCCGCCAGGTCACGGGCGTAGAACGCCTGGCGGTAGGTTTCCGGGCGGCCGACGGCCTCGACGACCACGTCCGCGCCGAACCCTCCGGTCAGCTCGCGTACGGACTCCACCACATCGGCCGTGGAGCCGTTGACGGTGTGGGTGGCGCCCATGCTCATGGCCCGTTCGAGCTTGCGCTCGTCGATGTCGACGGCGATGACGGTGGTCGCACCGGCGATCCTCGATCCGGCGACCGCGGCCATCCCGACGCCGCCGCACCCGATGACGGCGACCGAGTCGCCACGGCCCACGGCGCCGGTGTTGACCGCGGCCCCGAAGCCGGCCATGACGCCGCAGCCGAGCAGGCCGGCGGCCGTGGCGGGGGCCCGGGGGTCGACCTTGGTGCACTGCCCGGCGGCGACCAGGGTCTTCTCGGCGAACGCGCCGATGCCGAGCGCGGGGGCGAGCGGCGTGCCGTCGAGCAGCGTCATGGGCTGGGTCGCGTTGTGCGTCGCGAAGCAGTACCAGGGCTTGCCCTTGCGGCAGGCCCGGCACTGGCCGCATACGGCACGCCAGTTCAGGATGACGAAGTCGCCGGGCGCGACGTGGGTGACGCCCTCCCCGACTGCCTCGACCCGGCCCGCCGCCTCGTGCCCGAGGAGGAAGGGGAAGTCGTCGTTGATGCCGCCTTCGCGGTAGTGCAGATCGGTGTGGCAGACGCCGCACGCCTCGACCTTCACCAGCGCCTCGCCCGGGCCGGGTTCGGGTACGGAGATCGTCTCGACCGAGACGGGCTCGCCCTTCTGTCGGGCGACGACTGCGCGGACCTCGTGAGCCATGGGTACTCCTCGTCGTGGGCGGATCCCTGGGCTTCTGCGTATTCCTATGTTGTTTCCTCATGCGGTACGTGTCTCTTAGCTCGCAACCGCAAGGGCAACATTGAGGAGGAAACGCCCACGGGTCAAGGGTCGCGTCCGGCCAGTCCCCGGCCAGTCCTCGAACGCCCCGCCCCTCGTCAGTCCGCGGGGACCGGCGGGCGCTTGAACATCCGGGTCGCGGTGATCTCGCCGTGCACCGTCTCCTCGCCCGCGGCCCGCTGCGGCAGCCCGGGGCGCAGATGCTCCTCGACGCTGATGTACTTCAGCCCCGCCCGCAGGTCCGCGTCGTTCCGCAGCCGGATGACCAGCGGGAACTCCGCCAGCGCCGTGGTGTCGAACAGACCCGTCGTGTAGAGCAGCTGGACGCCGAGCGCATCCGCGACGGCCCGCTGCAGCTCCAGCAGATACGTGGCGTTGGCGCGGCCGATGGGGTTGTCCAGGAAGAGGGTGCCCGCGTGGCGGTGCTTGTCGCGGCCGCGGTCGTTGCTGCGCAGCGCCGCCATCGTGCAGTACAGCGCGATGGCCGCGGTCAGCAGCTGCCCGCCCGAGAAGACGTCGCCCATCTGCCCGACCGGGACCCGCTCGGCGCGCAGTACGGCGTCCGGCTTGAGGATCTCGACGGACACGCCCTTGGGTTCGAGGGCCGCCGCGACGCTGCGCAGCAGCAGGGACATGCCGTCCCTGCGCAGGTCGGAGTTCTTGCGTACGGCGGCCCGGGTCGCCTCGTCGATGACCTCGCCGAGCCGCTCGGTGAGCGTGGCCTGATCCGGGTCGTCGAAGCGGATCCGCAGGAACTCCTGCCCCGACCACTCCCCCAGCCCTTCGGGGAGCCTGGAGAGCCGCTGCGCCGAACGGAGCGTGGCGAGCGAGGAATCCACCAGGCCCCGGAGCCGGTCGACGATGCTGTCCCGGTTCCGCTCCAGCTGCACCAGCTCGCCGGTGAGGACGCGCAGCCGGGGCGCGAACGCCTCGGCCCAGGCCGCCGCGTGCTCGGGCAGCGCGGAGGCGGGCAGCTCGCGGATCTGCTGGCGGGCGGGGGTGCGGACCTGCTCGTAGCGGGTGGAGTTGGCGTGCCGTACGAGCACGTCGCTCGCGTCGCGCACGGCCGACTCGGCGGACGAGAGGTCGGCCCCGCAGCCGCGCAGCGAGCGGCGGGCCTCGGCAGCGGCCTGCCGCGCCTCCTCGAGGCCGCCCCGGTACGGCTCCGGCGTCTCAGCGTCCTGGTCCCCGGCCTGAGCCTGGGCTTGGGCTTGGGCTTGGGCCTGGTGGCCATCCCGCAGCAGATCGCGCAGCAGCGCGGCCAGTTCGTCGAAGCCGCCCGCCGCGTCCTCGGCCGCCCGGTGCTCGCGCAGCAGTGCGGCGTACGCGGCGCGGGCCGTCTCCAGGTCGTCCGCACGGGCCGCAAGCTCGGCGGTGGCGACCCGCAGGAGCTCCTTCGCGTGCTCGGCGTCGCCCGGGACCATCGTCTCCGGCAGTTCGGTGTGGGCGTCCCCTTCGGCCGGTGCGTGCCGTTCGGCCTCGCCACGGAGGCGGCCGAGCTGCTCGCTGGCGGTGGAGGCCCTGGACTCCAGCATCTGTACGAGGGACTCCGCGCGGGCTGCGGCGGCCTGACGGGACGGGCCGTCTGCGCCGTCGGTGCCTTCGAGGAGCTGGGCGGCGCGGGTGCGGACCTTGTTGGTGAGCCGGTCGAGTTCGGCGAGGGCCGCGCTCTCGTCACTCTCGGCCCTGGCCTGCTCGGCGCGCAGGTCGGCGCCGACGCCCACCTTCTCGTACAGCTGCGAGGCCGCGCGGTACGCCTCGCGCAGCGCGGGCAGCGCGGCGCCCGCCGGGGCCGCGTCGGCAGGGGCGTCCTCGGGGGCGCCCGCGATCTCCGCGCGCTCGGCGCGCAGGGCGCGGGCGGTGCGGCGCGCGTCGTCGGCCGCGCGCTGCGCGGCCCTGCGGTCCTCGTCCGCCGCCCTGGCCCGCTCCAGGCAGGCGGCGGCCCTGGCCTCCGACTCGGCGGCCTCGTCGGCCAGTTCGCGCAGCCGCGGCTGCCAGGACGCGCGCTCGCGGAGCCGGAAGGCCAGCCCGGCCAGGGCGTCGGCCGCGCGGCGGGCCCGCTGTGCGGCCTCCTGCCGCTCGTCGCGGACCCTCGCCGCCTCGGCGGCGACCTCGTCCGCCTCGGCACGCGCCGTACGCGCCTCCGCCAGCTCCCGCTCGGCGCTCTCCGCGGCCGCGCGTGCCGTACCGGCCGCCTCGGCGAGCTCGGCCAGGCGGCCGGGCGGGCAGCCCGTACGCCAGGAGGCGAGCCGCGCGGCGAGCGCACGGTCGGTCGCGAGCCGGGCGGCCAGCGCCCGGATCTCCTCGTCGCGCGCGGTGGCGCGGGCGCGCAGGGCCAGCCGCTCGTCGTCGGCCGCGCGCTCGTCGTGCATCGCCGGGTTCGGCGGTACGAGGAACACTCCGCCGTCCTGCGCACCGGGCCCCGGGGTCGGCGCGAGCAGCGCGGCGGCGGTCCCGACGGCGACGGTGGACCGCGGCAGGAGAGCGGCCCCGGCGAGGACTTCGCGGGCGCGGGCGTGCGTATCGGGATCGGTGATGACCACGCCGTCGACGAGCTCGGGGCGGGCGGCCATGACCGCGGCGTGGTCGGCCGGGTCGACGGCCTGGGCGAGATACCGCCAGCCGGGCAGGGCGGGGATGCCGTGCTCGCCGAGGTACTCCACCGCGGCCAGCACGTCCGGCCCCGGCGGAAGCAGCCCGCCGTCGCCGAGCGCCCCGAGAATCCGGGCGTCGTCGGCGGCGGCGGTGCGCAGCTCGAAGAGCTGCCGCTCGGCGGCCGCGACGGTCTCCTCGATCACGTCACGGAGCGCCTCGGCACTCCGGTCGAGCTCCTCGGCGCCGAGAGGGCCGAAGTCGGCGTCCGCGGCGCGAGGGCCTGCACCCGCGGTCGGCCGGCCCGGACCAGCGGGCACCTCCCCGGCGCCGGAACGCCCGCCACCGCCTTCCGCGCCGCGGGCTGGGAACTCATCGGCGCCGAGCCCGCCTGGGCGGGAGGACGCGCCGCTGTCGGACGAGTCGGCACCACGGGCGTCCGGTTCCCCGCCCCCGGCGCCCCGGGATCGGTCGGCAGCACCGGCCGTGTGAGCTCCCGGAGTTGGGGGGTCACCGACCCCGTCCCCGGCCCGAGCGCGGCCATCAGCAGCGGGCCCACCGCCGTGAGCCCCGGCCGTGCGAGAGGACGCGCCGCTGCCGAATGCCCCCGCGCCGGAACCCTCCGTGCCGCGATGGCCGCCCCGCGCCCCATGCGGCCGTCCTGCCCCCATGCGGACGCTGTCCTCGGCTGAGCTGCCGTCAACCCCTGGCGAACTCCCTGTCTCATCCGCGTCCGCGCCGCTGATTGCTCGGACATCGGGGTCATCGGGGTCATCGGGGTCAACCCCGGCCCCGCCTGGGGACGCACCGATTCCAGGGCCCGCGGCGCCCCCACCGGCGCCCGGATCCGCCCCGTGCGGGGAGGTGCCCGTGCCGGGCGAACCTGTGCTGCCCGGCTGCCCGCCCCGGGCTCCGAGGAGCTGGTCCGCCCGCGCACGGTGGCCGTCCTCGGCTGAGCGGCCGTCAGCCTCGGGCACCCCCGGTGCTCGGCCGCCGGCGGCCCCGGGTCCGGCCGCGCGCGGCGAGGTCCCGGCGGTCGACGGGTCCGCGCCGGAGGCGTCCGCGGTGCCCGGGGTCCCGGTGCCCGCGGCTTCGGACGCGACGACACGGCCACCGTGAGCCTCGCCCGTCGGCATTCGATCGCCATCGGCTGAGTAGCCGTCAGGCGTCTGCGGGCCGGCGCCGTCTGCAGCGCGTCCGTTGGCGTCGGCGGACGCCACGTCCGAGGGCGTGTCGGCGGTCGAGGGAGCCACAGCCCGCGCGTCGGTCCGGTCGGCGGCGGCGGGAGCCTCGGCGCGTGCGACGCGTCGTGACGTGCCGTCCGTGGACGCGTGGGTCTGCCTGCCGTCCTGGCCGTCAGTGCCGTCAGTTGTGCGTCGGCGAGGTGGGGTCACCGTGCCCTGGCCTTCGCCCGGAGCCCCGCCGCGGCGGGGCCGGGGCACAGGGCCCAGCGGGGTGTTCGGGAGGCTCAGCAGTTCCGCCAGGCGCTCCTCCGCGCCGAGGGACTCCGCCGCGCGCCGCTCCGCCGCGTAGGCGGACTCCGCCGCCTCGGCGGCGTCCGCGGCGCGGGCCGCGGCCAGTTCTGCCCGGCTCTGGTCCGCGGCCGCCTCACTGGCGCGGTCCGCGGTCTGACGGGCCGTCTCGCGCGCGCTGTCCCACGCGGCGACCGCCGACTTCTCGGCGTCGCTCGCCGCGAGCGCCGCGCGGGCCGGGTCCGCGTCGGGCGCGGTGGGGGCACCACCGGGCGGTGGCTGCGGGACGTCGAGCCAGCCCGCGCGTACCGCCTCCGCGGTCTCCTGCTCGACCTCGGCGAGCCGCTGCCGCAGGTGCTCCGCCTCGCTGCGGGCGCGCTGGGCCCCGGTGGCCGCGGCCGTCGCGTCGCGGTGCGCCGCCTCGCCCGCTTCCTGAAGGGCGGCGGAGCGCTCCTCCTCCTCGTTGGCGAGCCGCTCGCCGTCCGCCGCGGCGGCGTGCAGCGCCCGTACGAGGTCGGACGCGGCCTTCGCGCGGGCGGCCAGCGCCGGGGCCGCGTCCCGCTCGGCCTCGCGGATCGCCGCGGCCACGCGCGCGGAGCGGTCGGCGGCGGCCCGGTGCCGCAGCACGACTTCGGCGGCCTGCCATGCGGCGTGCAGCGTCCGCGCGTCGGCCAGCTCGCGGCGCTGCGCCGCGGCGGCCTTCTCGCCCTCGGCGAGCGCCAGCGAGGCGTGCCGGTAGGCGAGTTCGGCCGCGACGAGGCGGCTGCGGCCCCTGGCTTCCTCGGCCTCACCGGCGGCGTCCGCAGCCGCGGTCACCTGCTGGGCGAGCTCGGCGGCACGCCCGCGCTCCTCCGCGCCGCGGGCGGAGAGCCTGCGGGCGAGCGTACGGGTGCGGCGCTCCGCCCCGGCGTGCACCCCGCGGGCCCGCTCGCGCTGCTCCGCGGCCTCGGCGATACGGGACAGCAGGTCCAGCGAACCGGCCGTGAAGTCCCGCTCCGCGGTCAGCTCCGCCCGTCGGCCCAGCTTGTGCGCGAACCCGTGCACGAGGTCGGCGAGCCCGTCCGTGTCCCGGGTGTCGGTGACGGCCCGCAGCAGCAGATCGGTGAAGTCGGAGTCGTTCTTGACGGCGAAGAGACCGGCCGCCTCGCCCTCGTCGGCGTTCATCTCCCGCTGGTAGCGGAAGAGTTCCGGGTCGAGGCCGAGGTCGCCGAGGTGCTCGTTCCAGCGCTCGTGGATCTCCTCCCAGACGACGTCGAGGTTCGGATACGCCTTGCCGGCCTCGGCGATGGCGTCCCGGAACCCCTTCATGGTGCGGCGGCGGCCCCGCGCCCCGGACACGCCCTCTACGGGGGGCCGTACGGCCGTGGCCTCGGCGACCGGCAATGAGTCGAGGGACATCCCGGGACCGGGCCGGAAGGAGTACCACGCCTCGGCGAACTTCCGCGGATCGCCCGAGACCTGCCGGCCCCGCCACTCGCTGACCTTGCCGACGACCACGCACTCGCCGGTGACGGTGTGCTGCCACTCCAGAGCGACGTGCCCGCAGTCGTCGGCCAGCAGGAACTTGCGCAGTACGCCGGAGCTTGCGCCGCCGAGGGTGTTGCGGTGACCCGGCAGCATGACCGAGAAGATCAGCTTGAGGAGTACGGACTTTCCACCACCGTTCTCCAGGAAGAGCACGCCCGCGGGCGCGGGCCTGCGCGGCGGTCCCGTGGGCTCGTCCTCGAAGAAGTCCGCCTGCGTGGGGGCGGGGCTGGCCACGGGCTCGCCCACGCCGCGCAGGTCGAGCACGGTGTCGGCGTAACGCGCACCGGCAGGCCCGATGGAGTAGAGGCGGACCCGGGACAGCTCGTACATGGCGGCGGACTCTCGTTGTGGTCGTGTTGTGGTCGTGTTGTGGTCGTGAATTCGGAAGGATGAGCTTCGGAAGGGTCAGCTGTGGAACGGCAGACCGGCGTCCGCGACCAGGCCGAGGTCGTCGGTGTCGTCGGGCGGGAGCAGCGTCGCGGTGCCGTCGCTGACGGGCACGATCCCGAGCTCGAGGAGCTCGGCCATGGCGGCGCTGCCCGCCATGTCGCGGACCTGCAGCTGATAGCGCGCGGTCGTGCGGTACGCGCCTCCGGCGTCGTCTCCGGTGCGCTGCAGGAAACCGGAGTCGGTGAGGAAGGCGACGGCCTTGCCGACGATCCCGGTGGTCGAACCGGCCAGCCGCCGCGCGTCCTTGGTGGCACCGGTGGCACTGCGGCGGGCCCACACCCGCCAGGCCGCCTCCAGGCCGGGGGCGTCGGTCGTGGGGTCGGTGTTCTCACCCGCCGCCTCGGCCCGCTCCTCCAGACGGCGGCAGGCCTGGCGTACGAACGCATCGACGCCGTTGACCGTGATCCGTCCGACGTAGCCGTCGTCGGCGAGGTCGTCGGGGCGGGGGAAGGCCAGGGCGGCGACGGCGAGATGGGCGAGTCCGTGCAGAAAGCGGTCTGCGGAGTCGGAGGAGGCGCGACGCGCGTAGTCGCCCATGCGGACCGCGAAGACGGAGTCCTCGGCGGCGGCCACGGCCATGCCGGCGCGCGTGGACACCTCGAGGACGACGAGGCCGAGCCCGGCGGCTACGGCATCGGCGAGCCGGGCGAAGGCGGGGTCCTCGCGGTGCCGCCGCAGCAGCTCGGCGTACTCGGCGTCGCGCGCGGGGATGAGCTTGGGCTGGAGGCCGAAGGCGACGAGCCGGGCGGCGTCGGCCGCGTCGGCGGGCGTGACGGGTCCGCCGGATCCGGCGGACCCGGGGTGCGATGGATCGCGCCCGGGACCGCCCGTGGCATACGGCCCGGCCACGGGCAGGGCGCCCGACTCCCGCTCCCCGGCGGAGTACGGGACGTCGTCGGCGTCGTACTCGGCGGTCACAGCTGTGGCTCCTTCGACGGGTCGTAGCTCAACACCTACGCCACCTCCGCGCGTTCCGCGGCCATGCCCGCCGCGTCCAGCAAGGCCGTGCCGACGATGAGGTCGGCGCCGCCGAACTCGGCGTCGTCCAGCTCCGTGCCGTCGTCGACGGCGAACAGCAGCTGCTGCTCGCCCTGCCGGTAGGCGGTGCCCACCGCCGGGCTCGCCGCGTGGACCGCGAGGAGCGCGACGAGGTACGGGAGTTCGGAGTCGCGGCGGCGCGCGTCGGCGAGCAGCCCGGAGAGGCGGCGCGGCGCATCCGCCGGGAGGTCGAGAAGCTCCAGGGCGGCCGCCAGCTGCTCCTCGCTGAACCGGCTGTCGTCCGGCGTGGCGACGAGATCGGGCTCCGGCATCTCCGCGCCGAGGTGCTCGCGCTCGACCGGCGGGGTCAGCAGCAGGTCCACCAGGTCCCCGACCCGTACCGCCGGCGGGGTACGCAGGCCCGTGCCGCGCGCGAAGAACGCGTCGGTGACCCGGGTCGCCCGCTCGACCGGCAACGGCAGAACCGGCGCCACCAGCTGCCCGTAGAGGTCGATTCCGGCACCGGCGGCAGCGGCGCCGGCGAACGCCTGCCGGTCCTGCTCGGCCCGGAACAGCGGCCCCGCCTCCAGCAGCCGGGACTGCAGCTGGGTGTGGCGGCGGATGCAGTCCTTGACGATGTCGACCAGCTCGGCGGCGCGCCGCTTGTGTTCAGCGTCCTCCGCCTCGTCCCGCGCCCGGCGGATGTTGGTGAGGATCGCGTTCTCATGGCGGTAGCGGTCCGCGACGTGGTCGAGAGCCTCGGCGATCATGTCGGGGACCGCGGACAGCCAGTCGACGGCGCGCACGTTGCGCCGGGTCGCGTCGAGCGTCCTGCGAAGCGTCTCCGCGTACTGGACCGTGCGGTAGCGGGCCTGCTCCGCGGCCAGTTGGGCGTCGGCGAGGCGGCCGCGGCTGATGAGCACCTCCAGCTTCACCTCGGCGGCGATCTGAGCGCTGGTCACATCGGTGTCGAGCGCGCCCACCAGGACGTTGACCGCCTCGTCGGTCGTCCGCAGATACACGCCGCCGCCGGGGCCCGGCACTTCCTCGATGAGCTTGAAGTCGTAGTCGCGCCGCACATAAGCGCCGTCGGGCCCGAACGTGCCGTAGACGGCGCGGAATCCGCGGTCCACGCTGCCGACGTTGATGAGGTTCTCCAGCACCCAGCGGGCCACCCGTTCATGTTCCGCGGCGGGCCTGGCGGGCGCCTGGGCGGCGGCGCGCGGCAGCAGCCTGGCCACTATCTGCTCGTGGTCGGCGCCGGTGTCGAAGTCCATGTGGAGCGTGACGAGATCGATGGCGGCGAGCGCGAGCTCCGCCATCGCGTAGACCGAGTACTCGCCCGCGAGATTGGCCTTGCGCGCGTCCAGATCGTGCAGCGGGGCGGTGCAGGCGAGGGCGCGCAGCCGCCGGGCCAGCCCCTCGTCGGCGGCCGGGCCGGGTGCGGGCCGGGCCGCCGAGCCGGGCTGTGCCCCGCTGAGCTGGGGCGGAGCGAGGTCCGAGGCGTGCGAAGTCACGACGCACAGATTAGGTCCTCGCACTGACATCGACCGAAACGGCACGGATGGGGCGACGGATGGGGCGACGGACGGGGCGGCGGCCGCGGCGGCCCGTGACCGGCGTCACCGCGACGCCCGGCGAGGCGGACGCTAGGCTATTGTTCAACAATCCGATGCGTACATCTGTACGGTCCTGCTCGGTCCCCACAACCCGGGAGGTCCCATGGAGACCGCCGGCACCGCCTCCGGTGCCGCGCAGCGCGTCGCCGACGTGCTGCGCGAGCGCATCGCGCGCGGCACGCTGCCGCCCGGCACCCGCCTCTCCGAGGAGTCGCTCGGCTCAGGGCTCGGTGTCTCGCGGAACACGCTGCGCGAGGCCTTCCGGCTGCTGGCCGACGGCCGCCTGGTCGTGCACGAACTCAACCGCGGCGTGTTCGTCCGGGTGCTCGGCCCCGGCGACGTGATCGACATCTACACGACCCGGCGCGCCCTGGAGACGGCTGGGGTTCGCGCCGCCCCCAACGCGCCCCCTGAGCGTTTCGGCGCACTCCGCCAGGCCGTCTCGGCCGCGGGGGCCGCGGCCGAGTCGGGCGACTGGTCCACGGTCGGCACCGCCGACCTCCACTTCCACCAGGCGCTCGGCGGGCTGGCCGGAAGCCCCCGCATCGACGAGTACCTGACCCGGCTGATGGCCGAACTGCGGCTCGCCTTCCTGGCGATGCCCTCGCCGCGCGACCTGCACGAGCCGTTCCTGCGCCGTAACCGGCTCATCGCCGCCCTGCTCGAATCGGGCGAAACCGACCGGGCGGAAGCCGAGTTGGAGCGCTACCTCGGCGACGCCCAGCAGATGATCCTCGACATCATGATGAAGGCCGATACGTGACCGCGACCGCCCCAGCCACCGCCGCCTCCCCCGCTCCCGCCGCCTCCCCCGCTCCCGCCACGGCCACCGCATCCCCGCCCGTCCTCGACCTCAACGCCGACCTCGGCGAGGGCTTCGGCCGCTGGACGCTCACCGACGACGAGGCCCTGCTGTCCGTCGTCACCAGCGCCAACGTGGCCTGCGGCTTCCACGGCGGCGACCCGTCGACGATGCGCCGGGTCTGCGAGCTGGCCGCCGAGCGCGGCGTGGGCATCGGCGCCCAGGTCTCGTACCGCGACCTGGCGGGCTTCGGGCGCCGCGCGATGGACGTGCCGCCCGACGAGCTGGCCGACGAGATCGCCTACCAGATCGGCGCGCTGGAGGTCTTCGCCCGCTCGGCGGGGGCGCGCGTCCGGTACGTCAAGCCCCACGGCGCGCTCTACAACCGCACCGTCCAGGACGAGGAGCAGGCAGCGGCCGTGATCCGGGGAGTGCGGCTCGCCGGGGACTCGCTCCCCGTCCTCGGGCTGCCCGGATCCCGGCTCCACGAAGCGGCCGCAGAGGCCGGACTGCCGGTCGTGGCCGAGGCGTTCGCGGACCGCGCGTACACCGCCGCGGGCACGCTCGTACCGCGCCGCGAGCCCGGCGCCGTCCTCACCGACCCCGGCGAGGTCGTGGCCCGCGCCCTGGGCTTCGCGCAGGACAGAGCCGTGACCTCGGTCTGCGGCCGCCGTGTCGAGGTGGAGGTCCGCTCGCTGTGCCTGCACGGAGACACCCCGGGAGCCGCCGCCCTCGCCCGACGCGTACGGGCCGGACTGGAGGCCGCGGGCGTGCGCGTGGAGGCGTTCGCATGAGGGGCTTTCGCGTGAGGGGGCTTTCGCGTGAGGGGGGCTTTCACATGACGCGAGCGTTGAGGAAGGCGTTCGCATGAGGAGCCTGCCGGTGGGCGACGACGGGCTGCTCGTCGAGCTCGGCAGCGGCGAGGCCGTCGAGGCCCTGCACGCCGAGGTGCTGCGGCGGGCAGAGACGGGCGAACTGCCCGCGGTGCGCGAGATCGTGCCCGCCGCACGCACCCTCCTGCTGGCCGGTCTCCGCGATCCCCGGTGGTTCGCCCAGGAGTTGGGCGGCTGGCAGGTCCCGCCACTCGCCGCCGGGAGCCAGGACGCCGTCGAGATCCCGGTGCGGTACGACGGCCCCGACCTCACCGATGTCGCCGGGCTGTGGGGCGTCACCCCGCAGGACGTCGTACGCATCCACTCCGGCACCCTTTTCCGCGTCGCCTTCTGCGGGTTCGCGCCCGGCTTCGGCTATCTGACCGGCCTGCCCGAGCGCTACCACGTGCCCCGCAGGGCCACGCCCAGGACCAGCGTGCCCAGCGGCTCGGTCGCGCTCGCCGGGCCGTACACCGGCGTCTACCCGCGCTCCTCGCCGGGCGGCTGGCAGCTCATCGGCACCACGGACGCCGTGCTGTGGGACACCTCGCGTCAGCCCGCGGCGCTGCTCGCGCCCGGAACGCGGGTGCGGTTCAGGCCGGAGGGAGCGGCGTGACGGACCGAGCCATCGCGGTCGTGCGGGCGGGCGCGCTCACCACCATCCAGGACCTGGGCCGCACCGGCCACGCGCACCTGGGCGTACCGCGGGCCGGCGCCCTGGACCAGCCCGCGCACCGGCTCGCCAACCGCCTCGTCGGCAACCCCGCCTCGGCGGCGGCCCTCGAGACGACGCTCGACGGCTGCGCCATACGCGTCCGGCGCGCGGCGACCGCCGCCGTCACCGGCGCGCCCTGCCCGGTCACCGTCGACGGCCGTCCGGCCCCGTGGGGCGCGCCGGTACGGGTGCGGCCCGGCTCGGTGTTCGCGGTCGGAGCCGCCTCCTACGGGGTGCGCAGCTACGTGGCGTTCGCGGGCGGCGTCGCCGTCGAGCCCGTGCTCGGCAGCCGCTCGGCCGACCTGCTCTCGGGCATCGGTCCCGCACCGCTCGCGGACGGCGCCGTGCTGCCGCTCGGCGTGCCGTACGCCCCGCCGTCCGGCACCGATGTGCTTCCCTGTCCCGGCCCGCCGCGCGAGCTGGTGCTGCCCGTGGTGCTGGGCCCGCGTGACGACTGGTTCACCACCGGGGCCGTACGCACCCTGGCGACCGGCGGCTACGTCGTTTCGTCCGCGAGCAACCGCATCGGCCTGCGCACCGAGGGCCCGCCTCTGGAGCGGGCGAAGGACGGCGAACTGCCCAGTGAGGGCATGGTGCTGGGGGCGGTGCAGGTGCCGCCGGACGGCCGTCCCCTGCTCTTTCTCGCCGACCACCCGACGACAGGCGGCTACCCGGTCGTCGGCGTCGTCCCGGAGCGGCACCTGGCTGCCGCGGCCCAGGCCGCCCCGGGGACGCCGGTACGCTTCCTGCCGCATCGCGCCTAGGTTGTGGGCATTCGTTCCGCGGGGCGGAACGGGTGGGCACAACAGGGCCACCAGCCTGCAGCCGCGTACGAGGCGGCAACCCTTCGGCGGGGGTTCGCGCCGTTGCCGGGTGCGGGACGGGTGTGCCCACCCTGCCCCATAGCCTGAACGGCATGGGGGCACCCCCATCGCCCCGCGGAACGAATGCCCACAACCTTCACCCCGCCGGAGGCGCTCCGTAACCCCCGCCGCCCGGCGTGCGGACGAGCAGGACGTCGCCGGCCGCGACGTCGGCGACATCGCACCCGGCCAGCGCCTCCGCCGTCCCGTCGGCGCGCTCGATCAGGTTCTCGCCGAGCGCGCCCGGCTCGCCGCCCGCCATCCCGTACGGCGGCACCCGGCGGTGTCCGGTGAGCAGCGCGACGGTCATCGGCTCCAGGAAGCGGATCCGCCGGGTGACACCGCAGCCGCCGCGCCACCGCCCGCGCCCGCCGCTGCCCTCGCGCACGGCGAAGCTCTCCACCCGCACCGGGTAGCGCCACTCCAGGACTTCGGGGTCGGTGAGCCGCGAGTTGGTCATGTGGGTCTGTACGGCGTCGGCCCCGTCGAAGCCGTCCCCCGCGCCCGAGCCGCTCGCCACCGTCTCGTAGTACTGCACGCGCGCGTTGCCGAAGGTGACGTTGTTCATGGTGCCGGAGCCCTCGGCCTGAACGCCCAGCGCCGCGTAGAGCGTGCCGGTCACCGCCTGCGAGGTCTCGACGTTGCCCGCGACGGTCGCGGCCGGGTAAGCGGGTGCGAGCATCGAGCCCTCCGGGATGCGGACCTCCAGGGGTTTGAGGCAGCCGCTGTTGAGCGGGATGTCCTCGGCGACCAGCGTCCGGAAGACGTAGAGGACGGCGGCCATCACCACCGAGCTGGGCGCGTTGGCGTTGCCCGGCTGCTGCGGCGAGGTCCCGGTGAAGTCCAGGACGGCGCTGCGGGCCTCGCGGTCGACGCGCAGGGACAGCTGGATGACGGCGCCGCTGTCGGTCTCGTAGCGGTACGAGCCGTCGGCGAGCCCGGCGAGGATCCGGCGCACGGACTCCTCGGCGTTGTCCTGGACGTGCCGCATGTACGCCTGCACCACGTCGAGCCCGAACTGCTCGATCATCCGCCGCAGTTCGTGGATGCCCTTCTCGTTGGCGGCGATCTGGGCTCGGAGGTCGGCGAGGTTGGCGTCCGGGGCGCGGGAAGGGTACGGGCCCTTGGTCAGCAGCTCGCGGGTCTCGTCCTCCCTCAGATGACCATCCCGTACCAGGAGCCAGTTGTCGAAGAGGACGCCCTCCTCCTGGATGGTGCGGCTGAAGGCGGGCATGGAGCCGGGGGTGATGCCGCCGATCTCGGCGTGGTGGCCGCGCGAGGCGACGAGAAAGAGCAGGTCACGTCCAGGCTCGTCGAACACCGGGGTGACGACCGTGACATCGGGCAGGTGCGTGCCCCCGTGATACGGGTCGTTGATCGCGTAAACGTCGCCCGGCCGCATCACGCCCTCGCGGCGCCTGCGCCGCAGCACCTCCTTGATGGACTCGCCCATGGACCCCAAGTGCACGGGAATGTGGGGGGCGTTGGCGATGAGGTTGCCCTCGGCGTCGAACAGCGCGCAGGAGAAGTCCAGGCGCTCCTTGATGTTGACGGAGTGGGCGGTGTTCTCCAGGCGCAGGCCCATCTGCTCGGCGATGGCCATGAAGAGGCTGTTGAAGACCTCGAGCATGACCGGGTCGACGTCGGTGCCCACCGCGACCGTGCGGGGCCGGGGCCGGACGCGGGTGAGGAGGAGGTGTCCGTGCTCGCCCGCGGTGGCCTGCCAGCCGGGGTCGACGACGGTGGTGGCGTCCGCCTCGGCGATGATCGCGGGCCCGGTGACGCTGTCCCCGCGGCGCAGGTCGTCCCGCTCGTAGAGCTCCGTGTCCTGCCAGCGGCCCTCGGTGAACATGCGCACCACAGCGGCCGGGCCCAAGTCCCCCTCGCGCCGCGGCAGCTCGACCGCGTGTCCGGCGGTCTCGCCCGAGGAGCCGACGGCCTCGACCGACACGGCCTCGGCGACGAGCGGCTTGTCCATGGTGAACGCGTACCGGGTGCGGTGGGCGGTGACGAAGTCCTCGCGCATCGCGGCCGCGGTGCCGAGCGGTACGGGGATGCTGGAGTCGGTGCCCGCATAGCGCAGGTGGACCCGGGCCGAGGTGGCGACGGTGTCCTCCGGGACGCCGTCCGCGAGCAGTTCGGCGCGGGTCTGCTCGGCGAGCCCGTCGCACACCTCGCGGATGCGTGGCATGGCGTCCTCGCCGAGCTCGGTCTCGACGGCCTGCTCGCGCATGGCGGTGGCGTCGGCGACCCCGATCCCGTACGCGGACAGCAGTCCGGCGAGGGGCGGGACGATCACGGTGCCGATGCCGAGGGCGTCGGCGACGGCGCACGCGTGCTGGCCGCCCGCGCCGCCGAAGCTGGTGAGGGCGTAGCGGGTGACGTCGTGGCCGCGCTGCACGGAGATCTTCTTGACGGCGTTGGCCATGTTGAGCACGGCGATGTCGAGGTATCCGGCGGCGACTTCCTCGGGGCTGCGCCGGTCGCCGGTCGCGTCCGCGGCCTCCCGCGCGAGCTCGGCGAACTTCCGGCGGACGGTGTCCGCGTCGAGCGGCTGGTCGCCGTCGGGGCCGAACACGGCCGGGAAATGGGCTGGTTGGACGCGGCCGAGCATCACATTGGCGTCGGTCACGGTCAGCGGTCCGCCGCCTCGGTAGCAGGCGGGTCCTGGGACCGCGCCCGCGGAGTCGGGTCCCACGCGGTAGCGCCGCCCGTCGAAGTGCAGGATGGAGCCGCCGCCCGCTGCGACGGTGTGGATGTTCATCATGGGGGCGCGCATGCGCACGCCCGCGACCTCGGTGCCGAAGATCCGCTCGAACTCGCCCGCGTAGTGCGAGACATCCGTGGAGGTGCCGCCCATGTCGAAGCCGATGACGCGGTCGTGCCCCGCCTCGGCGGCGGACCGTACCATGCCGACGACACCGCCCGCGGGGCCCGACAGGACCGCGTCCTTGCCCCTGAAGTGCGCGGCTTCGCGCAGCCCGCCGTTGGACTGCATGAACATCAGCCGGGTGCCCTGCAGTTCCTTGGCCACGCCGTCGACGTAGCGGCGCAGGATCGGCGACAGATACGCGTCCACGACCGTGGTGTCACCGCGCGACACGAGCTTCATCAGCGGGCTGACCTCGTGGGAGCAGCTCACCTGTGTGAAGCCGAGCTGTCTGGCCAGCTCGCCGACCGCCCGCTCGTGCGCGGCATGGCGGTAGCCGTGCAGGAAGACGACGGCCGCGCTGCGGAAGCCGTCGTCCCGTGCGCCCCGGAGCGCTTCCGCGACGGCGGCCAGATCCGGCTCCCGTACGACCCCGCCGTGCGCGTCGACCCGCTCCGGCACCTCGACGACCCGCTCGTACAGCGCCTCGGGCAGGACGATCCGGCGGTCGAAGAGCCGCGGCCGGTTCTGGTACGCGATGCGCAGCGCGTCGCGGAAACCCTCGGTGACGACCAGGACCGTCGGCTCGCCCTTCCGCTCGAGGAGGGCGTTGGTGGCGACGGTCGTGCCCATCTTGACGACGGCGATCCGCTCGGCCGGCACGGGTTCGTCGGGCCGGAGCTCCAGCATGAGCCGCACTCCGGCGACGGCCGCGTCCTCGTACCGGCCGGGGTTGTGCGACAGCAGCTTGCGGGTGACGAGGCGGCCGTCCGGCCGCCTTCCGACCACATCGGTGAACGTGCCGCCGCGGTCGATCCAGAACTCCCAGCGTCCTGTCATCCGTCCATTGTCGCAGCGGCGGGTGGGGATCGGCCGCCATGGACCTGCGGGCCCCCCACGGAACTGCGGGCCGCCATGCACCTGCCACCTCTCACTGCCATGCAGGCTCCGGACATCACGCACGGAGGCTGTACGCCCCTTCGCTCGCCGAGGTGTCGAGGGGCTGGGCGGGGGCGAGGGCGGCGAGGGCGTGGAGGGCCGCGCGGTGGGAGCGGAGGTCCAGGACCGCGGCCGTCCCGGCGAGCCGGTGCCTGCCCTCCGCGGCCGCGAGCCGCATCAGGTCGGGCAGCAGGTCCTGACAGCGGGCCACCACCCACTGGGTGCCCTTGGTGGCCATCCACAGGGCCTGTGCCAGACGGCCGGGGGCGGGGGTGTCGGATTCGGCGGACGGCGGCGGGCTGTCGGTGAGGCCTGCCTCGGTGAGCAGGGCGTGGAACTGGCGGGCGAGGGCGCGGTGGCCGAGCTCGTTGGGGTGCAGGCGGTCGACGCTCAGGGCGGCGCGCTCGGCGAACCACGGCTGTGCGGCGGCGTGCAGGTGCAGGGCGCCGTAGCGGTGGGAGAGCGCGTGGACCACGGTGTTGACCGCCTGCATGCGCCGGGCGAGCGGGTGGGCCAGCAGCGCGGGCAGGCGCAGCAACCGCCCCGGGTCGGGCAGGCAGGCGGTGAGGACGACGGTGCCGTTGGCGTGGAATGTGCGCAGGACGGTGTCGAGGTGGTCGGCGACCCGGTCGATGTCGAAGCTGGCACGCAGGGTGTCATTGCCGCCGGCGATGACGGACGCGACGTGGGGGCGGTGGTCGAGGGCGAGCGTCAATTGCTCCGTCGCCACATCGGCGGTGAGGGCCCCGCTGCGCGCGGCGTTGACGAATTCGGCCCGTTCCCCCAGCCCGCCGGCCAACAGCGCGGCCCACCCGCGCCAACCGCCGCCCGGGATGGGGTCACCGACCCCTTCGGTGAGCGAATCCCCGAGCGCGGCGTACCGGATCGCCTGCGGCGAGCGCTCGTCGGCGACACGCGCGCGTGTCGCTTGGGCCGCCGCACGCGCGCGCGGTACGGCCCGCTGCCCGCCCGGCACGAAGTCGCCTCCACCGGCCGACTCACCACCCGCCGCCGCACCCCGAGCCGCCTGCGACGAGCCACCCGTGGCCGCGCGGGACGCGGCATCAGCACCACGCGCGCGCGGGGCCCCAACCTCATCGGCCGCAGAACCAGCCCACGCCGCAGGCGCAACCGCCTGCTGCGGGGCACCGACAGCAGCCCGGGCACGTGCAGGGGCGGCGGATGCACCCTCCCCACAGCCCACCCGATCGTCGCCAATGCCGGAACCGACAACCCCACCTGCCGGTGAACCATTCACCACGGCCCGCCCGAACGCCTGCGACGAGCCACCCGCGGCCGCGCGGGACGCGGCATCAGCCCCACGCGCGCGGGGGCCGGCGGTCTGATGGGGCGCTGAGTCGGCCGACAGCGCGGACTCAGACGCCGCTCGCGAGGCACCGACACCGGTACACGCGCTCGCATGCGTGGAGGCCTGATCGCCAGGGTCGGGCGGCCCGTCGTGGGGCACGGCCTCCCGGAGCAGCTGATCGCAGGCACCCGCCGGAGCGGGCCCGTTCGTCGCCCGGACGGCATGTGCCTCGGCTGCGGTCGGTACGGGGGCTGCCGGGCTCTGCGCGGCCGCGGGTTGCTGCGGCTGGGCGCGGGCGTGGCGGGTCATGCGGCGGCTCCCTCGGTTGTCGCGTCGCCCACGGTCCCCGTTCCGGTCCCAGTGCTCGTCCCCGTTCCGGTCCCAGTGCTCGTCCCCGTTCCCGTCCCAGTGCTGCTCCCAGTGCCGGTTCCCGCCGCCGGGGCGGCCCAGGTGCCGGGCGTGCAGCGTGCCGCCGCAACGTCAGCAACGTCCGCAGCCCCCGCGACGTCCGCGACCTCCGCCCCCGCGACATCCGCGACCCCCGCAACGTCCGCGCCCGCGTCCGCGCCCCTGTCGTCCGCCTCGCGCAGGGGCCGGAACTCGGCATCGTGGGCGGCGAGGAACGCCTCCGCCGCCTCGGCCCAGCCGAACCGTTCCGCCCGAGCGCGGGCCGCCGCGCGGCGGTCCGCCTCCGGGAGGTCGAGAAGCCGCTGCACCGCGTCGGCGAAGGCGGCCCCCTCGCCGGGCGCGACGGCGCCGGCCGAGCCGATGATCGCGGGCAGGGCGGAGGCCGCGTTCGCGACCACCGGCGTGCCGCAGGCCAGCGCTTCGAGTGCGGCGAGCCCGAAGGTCTCGACCGGCCCCGGCGCCAGGCACACATCGGCCGACGCCTGGAGGGCCGCCACCTCGGCCACCTCCCCCACGTGCCCGAGGAAGGTCACCGGCAGCCGCTCCGTGTGGGCGCGCTCGGCCAGACGGGACCGGAGCGGCCCGTCCCCGGCCACCACCAGAACCGCGCGCACCCCCCGCCCGCGCAACTCGGCGAGCGCGTCGAGCGCGATGCCCGGCCGCTTCTCGACCGACAGCCGCGAGCACAGCACGAGCAGCGTCTCGCCGGAAGCCGCGTACCGGGCGCGCAGCGCGGCGCTGCCCGCGTCCGGCCGCCTCGCCTCCAGGTCGACGCCGAGGGGAGCGCGTACGACATTGCGTGCGCCGATCCTGCTGAACTCGCGCTCCGCCCATGCCGTCGTGCAGACAATGCGCGAATAGGCCCGCGCGCTGCGCCGGTTGAGCCGGTCGGCCACCCGCTGGGCCGGCCCCTCCGGCAGACCCCACGTACCGAGGACCCCGTCCACGGACTCGTGGGAGACCATCACGGCGGGCACGCGCGCGCGGCGCGCCCACTCCCCCGTCCAGCGCAGCGTGGTGCGGTCGGACACCTCCAGCCGGTCCGGGACGAGTTCCTCCAGCCGCCGCGCCACGCTCCGGCGGTCGGTCAGGACCCGGTAGCCGCCGGTGCCGGGAACGACAGGTCCCGGCAGCGTGATCACCCGTCCCTGCTCGGTGAGTTCGTCGCTCTCCCGCTCACCGGGGATGACGAGCACGGGCTCGTGCCCCGCCGCCCTGTAGCCCGCGCCGAGCTCCCGCAGTGCGGTCCGCAGACCGCCCGACGCCGGGGTGACGAAGTTCGCGACCCGGACGATGCGCAGCCCGGCCGTAAGCGCCATGGGCCCGCCGCCGGGCTGCGTCACCGGCTCGTTGCCCGGCCGCGCCGCCGTCCCGGTCTCCATCCGCGTGGTCGGCCCGCTCATGCCGCCACCGCCGTACGCGCCGCGATCACCTCGGCGTAGTGCCGCAGGAGCCGGTCCCCGACGGCCTCCCACGTCCGCCCTTCGACCGCCGCGCGGCCTGCCTTCCCGTACTCGGCCCTGAGCGCGGGGTCGGCCACGAGCGACCGCACCGCGTCCCGTACGGCGCCGGCGTCGCGCGGCGCGACCAGCAGGCCCGTACGGCCGTGGTCGACCAGGTCGAGCGGTCCGCCCGCCGCCGGTGCGACGACCGGCACCCCACTGGCCATGGCCTCCTGCACCGTCTGGCAGAAGGTCTCGTAGGGACCGGTGTGCACGAACGTGTCCAGCGACGCGAAGATGCGGGCGAGTTCGTCGCCGGTGCGGCGGCCCAGGAAGTGCGTGGTGCCCGGCAGGGCCGTGCGGAGCCCGGGTTCGCTGGGCCCATCGCCGACGACCACCAGCCGTACGCCCGGGATCGCGGCCGCGGCCAGCAGGTCGACGTGCTTCTCGGGCGCCAGCCGGCCGATGTACCCGACGAGCAGCTCCCCGCCGGGGGCGAGCGAGCGGCGCAGCTCGTGGTCGCGCAGGTCCGGCCGGAAGCGCTCGGTGTCCACCCCGCGCGGCCAGAGCTGGACGCGGGGCACCCCGTGCTCGACCAGGTCACGGACGGCGGCGGAGGACGGGGCCAGAGTGCGGTCGGCGGCCTTGTGCACGGAGCGGATCCGCCGCCAGGCCGCCGCCTCGCCCGCACCCACGTACGTACGGGCGTAGCCGCCCAGGTCGGTCTGGTAGACGGCGACGGCGGGGATGCCGAGCTTGGCGGCGGCGGCCATGCCGCGGAAGCCGAGGACGAAGGGGCTCGCGAGGTGGACGACGTCGGCGCGGTGCGCGGCCAGCGACGCGGCGAGCCGCCGGCTCGGCAGCGCCACCCGCACCTGCGGGTAGCCGGGGAGCGGAATCGAGGGCACCCGGACGACGGGGCACGGGTCGATGGACAGGCCATCGGGTCCCGCCGGTGGTGCCTCCTGCAGGGCAGCGGGCACGGCGGGAGCGATCACCAGGGGTTCGTGACCGCGCCGGACGAGATGCCGGGCGGTCTGTACGGCGCAGTGGGCCACGCCGTTGACGTCGGGCGGAAAGGATTCGGTGACGATGACGACACGCATACGGGTGTTGTCGACGTCTGGAGCGTTTACCGGGCGTCGTGGATCTTTCCCCCGGTGAAACGTCCCATGAGCGTTTTCACCACGCCCCCTGCCGGTGTCGTCAAACGGCGGGCATATCGGGCCCGATGCGGCTCCGGACGGCCGTCTGGACCTCCGCTTCCTCGGCAGGATCGGCCGCCAGCCGCCGCAGCTGCTCGACGACCCGCTTGTCGCCGGTCGCCGCGTGGCGCGCGGCCAGCTCCCGGGTGGTCTCCTCGCAGTCCCACAGGCACTCGACGGCGAAGCCGGATGCGAAGGACGGGTCGGTGGCGGCGAGGGCGCGGGCGGCGCGGCCGCGCAGATGCGAGGAGGCGGTCTCCCGGTAGATATGGCGCAGCACGGGTGCGGCGCAGGCGATCGACAGCCGCCCGGTGCCGTCGATCAGCGCGCACAGGTGGTCGGCGTCCGCGCCCTCGGTCCGTACGGTCCTGCGCAGCGCGGCGAGGACGAGGTCGGCGTCCTTGTGGCCGCCCCGGCAGGCGAGCATGGCGGCGGCGGCTCTGCCCAGCGCGTCCGTGTGGCGGGCCCAGCCGCGGGCCCGCTCCAGGGCCGCCAGGCTGCGCATGCGCTCGAAGGAGGTCACGGCGGCGTCGGCGACGACGGCCGACGGGCTCGCGGCGGCCGCGTCGAGCAGGTCGAGGGCCTCGGGATCCTGCTGCTCGGCGAGGAAGCGCAGGGCGGTGCAGCGGGCGCCGTCGGGACCGCCGCGGGCGGCCTCGACGATCTCGGGGCGGTCGTCCGGTGACGCCACGGCGGCCAGGCAGCGGGCGGCGGCGACATGGCGGGGCTGGGCGGGGTACTGGTCGAGGCCCTGCTGGGCCCACTCCAGGACCTCGCGGACGCTCCAGCCGGGGCGTGGCCCGCTCGGCCGGAGCTGGCGCTGCCAGCGGTCGAAGCACCCCTGCTCCCCGGCGGCGCGCACCCGGGCGGCGCCGGCCGGGTCGTCCGGGTTCTCCGCCCACAGCCGCCACGGACGGGGCTCGAAGGCGTCCCGCACGGCGGCGGCGAGCTCGGCCTCCCCCTCACGGGTACCGGGGAACCGGGCGAGGACCGGACCGCCGAGGGCCCGCAGCGCCGCGTCGTCGTCGCGGAGGGCCAGCTCGTCGAGCGCCCAGGTCCAGTTGGAGCCGGTGGCGGCGTAGCGGCGGAGCAGCAGCAGGGCGTCCTCGCGGCCGTACGAGGCGAGGTGACCGAGGACGGCGAGGGCGAGGCCGGTGCGCTCCTCACCGGTGTCCACCAGGTCGTCGGGGTCGAAGAGGTGCTGTTCGATCGCGTCGAGGCCGCCGTCCAGGTCGAGGAAGAGCCGGGCGTAATAGAGGGAGCGGTTCTCGATCTGCCAGTCGCGCCGGGGGTCGTGCAGCACGCAGTGGTGCAGCGCGGCGAGCGCCTCGGCCCGCGGGGCCGCGAGGGCGTGCAGGGTCCCGTCGCCGCGGCCTCGCTGCAGGAGGCCGAGCAGGGTGCCACTGGGCGCTATGTCTGGATCGAACATGAGGTCAGCATCCGGTGCGGTGGGTTCGCTGGCAACGGGATTTCCCGTGACCGGCATCCTTGCCGGTGACCACGGGGTCCACGCCTGGTGAACGGCGCGGATTTCCGGGGCCTCCGAGGGCCGCAGCCTACCCGGAAGGAAGCCTTCCGCGGAGCCCCGAGGACCCGGGGCGGACCCGTGGGCGGACCCGGGCCAGGAGGCCTGAGACATATGCCGGAAGCACCACCGAAACGGGTGTTGCCAAATCCCTTACGGGCCGTCGCTCCCTGTGCAAGAGTCGTAACCGGCCCTTTCCGTCAGAGTCGGCCGTGCATGTATCGGAGTACGCGATGCCGTCCCCCACTTTTGCGGACAGTTCCGCCGCCGAGCCGCCCGAGCGCGGCTCGGTCGATGCGCTGATCTCGCAGACCCGCCAACTGCGCGGCAGTGTCGACGCCGTGCGCCGGGACACCTGGTCCGACGAGGACGACCCCCGGCTCCGCTGGCAGCGCGCGCTCTGCGATCTCGCCGTCCACCACCTCGACGACCTGGGCCAGCAGCTCGGGCAGCTGCGCGAAGGGCTTCCGCCCGAGCCCGAAGTGCCGGACAGCGCGGTCGCCGCGGCCATTCCGCTGCCCGGTGTGCCCCAGCAGCCCGGCCGCGGCTCGCTGCTCAGCCGGGTCGGCAGCGCCGAGTGGAACTTCCTCACGGATGAGGTCGACTGGTCGGACGAGCTGTTCCGGATCTTCGGCCGCGCCCCGGAGGACGGGGCACTCTCCCTGGATGAGCTGCCATCGGTCGTGCTCCCCGCCGACCATCCGCAGCTGACCGCGATGGTCACCGACTGCCTGGTGGAAGGGAAGCCGATCGACGGGGAGTTCAGGATCGTCCGCCCCGACGGCGCCGAGTGCACGGTGCACATGATGGGCGAGCCGGTGCTCGACGCCGACGGCTGTACGGCCTCGATGTGGGCCGTTCTGCGGGACGTCAGCGAGCTGCGGCGCAGCCAGCAGGCGGTGCACGAGACCCATGACTCCCTGCAGCGCCTGCGGCACTTCGCGCAGACCGAGCGCCGGCTCGCGGTGGAGCTGCAGGAGGCCGTACTGCCCCCGTGGCGCGGCTCCCTGCGGTTCCCGCACACCGGCCCCGCGAGTCTCGACGTGGCCGCCCACTATCTGCCGTCCGCGAGCAGCGCTCACATCGGCGGCGACTGGTACGACGCGATGCCGCTGCCCGACGGCCGGACGCTGCTCAGCGTCGGCGACCTCACCGGGCACGGCGTGACCGCCACCTCCGGCATGGCGATGCTGCTCGGCGCGCTGCGCGGCATGGCCGTCGCCGGCGTGGCGCCCGGACAGGTGATGGGCTGCCTCAACCACCTGCTCGACGCCGCCTCCCAGCCGGCGCTCGGCACCGCCGTCTGCTGCCGGTACGACCCGCGGACCGGCTCGCTGACCTGGTCGCAGGCGGGCCACCCCGCCCCGCTGCTGTTCCGCGACGGGACGGGACGCGCGCTGCCGGCGCCGGAAGGGGTGCTGCTCGGTGCGGCCTCCGGTGCGGCGTACGGCCAGGCCGAGGAGCAACTGCACCCCGGCGACGTACTGGTGCTGCACACCGACGGACTCGTGCCGCCCAGCACGGAACTGACGCCCAGCACGGAACTGACGCCCAGCACGGGACTGCCGCCCCGCACGGAACTCACCGGCTCGGACGAGAACTCCTCGGGGGCGCAGCGGTTGCTGGGCCTCGCACCGCGGCTGTCGGCGGCCCGCAGTGCCCAGGAGTGCGTACGGATCATGGCCGAGGAGTTCGGCGACGCAGAGCGTGAGTGCGACGCGTGCGTGCTGGTCGCCCGGGTCGGTTCCTAGCACCGACTCGGGACATGCGCAGCACCAACTCGTAGGCGCACCAATACTCGTACGGGCACGAACTCGTACGTGTGCACCGGCGGGGTTATCCACCGAGTTATCCACCGATGAGTGCAGTGGATAACCCCGTCATACGCCCGTGATCCTTCCCCTGGCGCCCTTGCCGGGGGCCTTCGGGAGCGCCTGCTGGATCTCCTCGCGCAGGTCGTCGATCTTGGAGTAGCTGCCGTAGCGCCCGGTCAGCCGGTACATCTCGCGCAGCCGGTCCCATGTGCGGTGCGAAGAGGTGTCTCCGATGCTCAGCAGTGCCATCCGGGCGTACCTGTCCGCCTGTTCCGGATCGTCGGCGATGAAGCACGCCGAGGCGATCGAGATGTGATCGAAGATCTGCGAACGCTGACGGCCGTTCTCCCGCATGTCCAGGGCCTGTTTGGCGTGGTTCTGCGCGATGGCCGCGGCCGTCGGCTCGTGCTCCGCGAGCGTACGGTAGACCAGCCCCTGCATCCCGTGCAGATCCGCCTCGTTGAACAGCTGCATCCAACTGGGCGGCGGCACATCGCGCTTGTCCGAGACGAAGAGCTCCTCCGCCTCGCCCAGCGTGCGGCGCACCGCCTGGCCCTGTCCCTTCGACGCCTGCGCCCAGGCCTCGATGGTGTGGAACATGGCGCGGGTCCGCGGCAGCGTCTCCTCGCCGGCACCGGACTTGGCCAGCTTCATCAGGTCCAGAGCGTCGTCGGGGCGGCCGAGGTGCACCATCTGGCGGGCGGCGCGGGAGAGCGCCTCCGCGGCGCGCGGCCGGTCGCCGCCCTCCCGTGCCGCGTGGGCCGCGATCACGAAGTACTTCTGCGCGGTCGGCTCCATGCCCACGTCGTGGGACATCCAGCCTGCGAGCACGGCGAGGTTGGCCGCCACGCCCCACAGCCTGCGCTGGAGGTGATCCGGGTGCCGGTAGGCGAGCATGCCGCCCACCTCGTTGAGCTGGCCGACCACGGCCTTGCGCTGCAGTCCGCCGCCGCGGGCCGCGTCCCAGGCGCGGAAGACCTCGACCGAGCGCTCGAGCGCCTCGATCTCCTGCGAGCCCACGGGGGCCGCCTCGTAACGGTCGAAGGTTGCGGGATCCGCGCTCAGGGGGTCGCCGATGCGGGGGCCGTCGGCTGCCAGGGCGGGGTCGGTGTGAAGCCAGTCGTACATGGCACTGGTGAGTGCTGAGCCTGCGGCGAGCGCGGCGCCCGCGCCCACCAAGCCGCGTCGGTTGAGCATGAGGTCCATTCCCGTGAATTCGGTGAGGACCGCGGCGGTCCGGTCGGGTGCCCACGGCAGTCCGTCGGCGGACTGCCGTTTCCCTGCGCGCCCGTGCCTGGCGAACCCGAGGTCCTCGATGGTCACGACACGGCCGAGTCGCTCGGTGAACAGGGACGCCAGTACCTTCGGCACGGGATCGCGCGGCACTTCGCCGGTGTCGATCCAACGCCGCACCCGCGAGGTGTCGGTCGCCAGCTGCGGGTAACCCATGGCTGCCGCCTGCCGGTTGACCAACCGCGCGAGTTCGCCCTTGGACCAGCCGGCGAGGCCGAACAGATCCGAGAGTCGGGTGTTGGGTTCCTTGGTCACGTCAAGCCCCCAGGTTCCTCGGCTGAGTTGACAGTAACGGCCAGTCACGGGCCAGGCGACTATTCGCCAGGGTTCGCCAGGGTCCGCCAGATGGTGTGCCACCCGCGGCCGGGTGTCTGTTAGAAACGCGCCTCCCCGCCCCGGCGGTCGGACCGCATTCCCCAGGGTGCGGTCCGTCCTCCGGTGCCGGGGGCGCGTACACCTCGTCGGCACGCGAAGGGATCTGTATCTCCCATGTACGCAGCATCGTCCTCCGTGTCCGCCCCGACCCGGCCCTACCGCCCGCAGCAGACCGGCGGTGGCCCGTATCTCGACCCCACACACGCCGCGGGGGCGGCGATCGGCGGGCGCACTCGGCGGGCACCGGGGCTCGGGCCTGGGCCGCTCAGCGGGAGAATCGACTTGTCAGGCTCCCAGGGCGCACAGCTGCGCACCGTGATCGCGTCGGTGCACCGGATCTGCCCGGAGTTCAACCCCGTGCAGGTGCTCCGGCGAAGTGGCCGCTCAGTGCTGCTCGTCGGCACGACAGGCCGCGCCACCGCCGTCGCGAAGTGCCTGGTGGACCACTCCCCGGCTTGGGCAGAACGGTTCCGCCACGAAATAGCGGCATACCGCGCGTTCGTCCGGCACCGCCCGCCCGTGCGGGTGCCCCGGTTGATCGCCGCGGATCCGGAGAACTGCACCCTGGTGATCGAGCGGATGGCGGGGCGGGTGGCCTCGCTGCAGCGGCATCCGGCGGAGCCTCCGCCGCGTGCCGATGTGCGGGCGGCGCTGGGCGCGATCTGCCGCGTGAACCAGTGGCGGCCGCCGCCCGGCATGTTCGACGCGCCGATCGACTACGCCAGCCGGCTGACGCGCTATCACGAGCTCGGTCTGCTCACCGACCGTGACATGGGCGACCTGCAGAAGCTGCTGCACGGGGTGGCGCACGCGTCGGGCAAGCAGAACCAGGGCCAGTTCTGCCATGGCGACGCCCAGTTGTCGAACTTCCTGCTGTCCCCCGCAGGGGCGGTGCTGGTCGACTGGGAACACGCGGGCTGGTATCTGCCGGGCTACGACCTGGCCACCCTCTGGGCGGTCCTCGGGGACGCGCCGTTGGCCCGCCGCCAGATCAGCCAGCTGGCCCAGGCCCCGGGACCGGCAGCGCGGGACGCCTTCCTGGTGAACCTGATGCTGGTGCTCACCCGGGAGATCCGCACTTACGAGACGGCCGTGCAGCGCACGATGCACGACCCGGCTCCGGCGGTGACCGGTGCGCCCGGCTCTTCGGGCGAGGAGCAACGGCTGCTGCTGCGCAGGCTCTACGACGACTGCGCCATGGCCCGCCGGGCCGTCAGGGCAGCCGTCGGCACCCGCTGAAGGAAGCAGCGTGCTGGGGTAGAGGACGACAGCACTTGTGCGGCGTGCCCGTGGACCGGGCGCGCCGCACGGTGCTGTCCGGACCATGACGCCGTAGCACTAGTGGTCTACTCCACTGAAGTGCCGCAGGTCGGAGCAACCCCATCCGCAAACCCTCGGGATAGTGCGTGACGTGCGATGTTCCATCCGCGCGGCACGATTGACGGATCGTCGGGCAACCGATAGCTCTAGTCGGGTTCACCCCCACCCATCTGTCTGCGCATCACCTGGCAGCCCGGCCCGAGGAGGCTGCATGCGAGGATCCGCTCCCGACAGCGCGAGAACCGAGCGCCGCCGTATGCCGCGGGCGGCGGGCGCCATGGCGACCGCCGCCCTGCTGTTCCCCCTGATCTCCGCCGCACCGCCCGCGACGTCCACCCTCGCCGTCTCCGGTTCTCCCGGTGCGCCCGGCTCCCTGCAGCGGGCGTTCGCCGCGGCGGCCGAGCAGTACCGGGTGCCGCAGAGCGTGCTACTCGGCGTCTCGTATCTGCAGTCCCGCTGGGACACGCACGGCGGCGCGCCCAGCGTCTCCGGCGGTTACGGCCCGATGCATCTCACCGACGCATACACGGCCCTGGCCGAGGCACCCCACCACAGCCACGGCGCCGAGGACCCGCGCGGCGACGGCTCCCGCCCCATCAGGGCGCTGCCCGAGGACGTACCCGAGCCCTCCGAGCTTCCGGCCCGGCTGCGCACCGTGGACCGGGCCGCCTCTCTGACCGGCATCGCCCCGAGCGAGCTGCGCGAGGACCCGGCCGCGAACATCCGGGGCGGTGCCGCGCTGCTCGCCTCCGCCCAGAAGAAGCTCGGCCTGCCGCTGGGCGGCGACCCGGCGCAGTGGTACGGCGCGGTGGCGCGCTACTCGGGCGCCGACGACCGGGCCACCGCGTCCCGGTACGCGACCGACGTCTTCGACGTCATCCGCGGCGGCGAGTCGCGGACCACCGACAGCGGGCAGCGCATCGTCCTCCCGGCCTCGCCCGGCCTGGCCCCCGACACCGCGCGGACCAGGGGGCCCGACCTGCGGTCCGCGGACGCGGACGCCGGCAAGGCGGACTGCCCGAGGGCGGTGTCCTGCGAGTGGATCCCGGCGCCGTACGAGGAGTTCGGGGAGGGAGACGAGCGGGACTACGGCAACCACGACAAGGCCGACCGCCCCCGCAGCCAGAAGATCGACTACATCATCATCCACGACACCGAGGCGACCTGGGAGACGACGCTCAAGCTCGTCCAGGACCCGACCTACGTCTCCTGGCAGTACTCGCTGCGCTCCTCCGACGGACACATCGCGCAGCACGTGGCCAACAAGGACGTCGCCTGGCACGCGGGCAACTGGTTCGTGAACTCGAAGTCCATCGGCCTGGAGCACGAGGGCTTCCTGACGCGGCCCGACGCCTGGTACACGGAGGCGATGTACCGGACGTCGGCGCGGCTGGTGCGCTACCTGGCGGGGAAGTACCGGATCCCGCTGGACCGCCAGCACATCCTGGGCCACGACAACGTCCCGGGTCCGACCAGGATGACGATCCCGGCGATGCACACCGACCCCGGGCCGTACTGGGACTGGGCCCACTACTTCCAGCTGATCGACGCGCCGGTGCGGGCCACCGCGGGCGCGCGCAGCGGCCTGGTGACCATCCTGCCGGAGTACGAGGAGAACAAGCCCGTCTACACCGGCTGCACCAAGGCGGGCGAGACCTGTCCGGCACACGGCTCTGGCGCCGTCCGGCTGCACACCGAGCCGCGGAAGGACGCGCCGCTGGTGAAGGACGCGGGGCTGCGGCCGGACGGTTCGGCCTCGACGACCGGGGTCAACGACACGGGAGCCCGGGCGTCCACGGGCCAGCAGTACGCGGTCGCGGGCAGCGAGGGCGACTGGACGGCGATCTGGTACCTCGGCCAGAAGGCGTGGTTCCACAATCCGCGGACGCAGCCGGTGGCCGTGCCGTCCCGGGGGTGGGTCGTGACCCCGAAGGCCGGGACGAAGGAGGTCCCGGTGTACGGGAGGGCCTACCCGGAGAAGGAGGCCTACCCGGAGGGCATCCCCGTGCAGCCGCACGACCCGCTGCCGTACAAGGTCCTGGCGGGCCAGACGTACGCCATGGGGCTGAAGACGCGGGGCGAGTACTACTGGGCCGTCACCTTCGACCCGTCGGGTCACAAGGTGGTGCGGGGCAAGCAGCAGTACTACCAGATCCAGCTCGGGCACCGGGTGGCGTTCGTGAAGGCCGAGGACGTGACCCTGCGCTATTCCAGCTGACGGATGCACATGGACACGAGCCGCCGTCCGGGGTGCCGGGCGGTGGCTCGCCGCTGTTCACGGCTGTTTCCGGTCGCTTCAGCGCTGCTGGAACATCTCCGCGGGCAACGGCTTGAGCAGGGCGTACAGATCCTCCGTGATCGGCCGGTCCCAGCTGGCGATGGTGACGAGCACGCCGTCGCTGCGGTCGAACTGCACGCAGGAGATCCGCTCCTCCGACAGCTTGATGCGCTTCACGATGAGGAGGTTGTCCTCCTGCATCACCGGCGTGTCCTCGGTCTCGACCACATGCACCGGCTCGTCGTTGCCGAGCGCGGCGAGCAGCTGCGCCACCTCGAACGGCGCCTGGCCCTCGCCGAGTTCCCGGGCCGGGGATCCCTCGGGGAGATTCCCGATGATCATCGCCGGGCCGCGCCCGCCGAACAGGTCGTAGCGGAGGAAGACGCCCTGGCAGCTGCCGTCAGGGGCGGGCAGCAGGCCCGCGCCGAGATTGCCCGGCCAGTCGCTGGGGTCCATCGCCAGGACGTCGAAGTCCGGCCCGGTGGGCGTGGCAGCGCTGCGGCGGCGGAGGAACGACATGCGGACATGGTACGTGCCCGCATGCCGCACGCGTTCCCGGGCGGGCGGCCCCGGACGTGTCCGGCCGGCAGGGCGTATCCGGGCGCGGACCTGGGCGCGGACCTGGGGTTGCAGGGCTAGACGGAGCGGGCCGCGAGAGCGTCCAGCAGCTCGACCGCCTGCGTGACACGGTCGTACGGCACGAACAAGTGGTCGTGGTGGAAGCCCGCCACGACGTTGCAGCTGAGGCCCGCCTCGGCCAGCTCGGCCGCGACGGCGGCGGTCAGCCCGACGGCGTCCAGCGCCGAGTGAACGCGCAGGGTGATCCAGCCCGCCACATAGTCATAGGGCAGCCCTGCCGCATCGGCCTCCTCCTGCCGTACGACCAGGGTCAGCCCTTCGTCCTCGGCCACGGTCACGAGGGGCGCGGTGCCTTCCGGGGGCCCGTCCTGCACGGACGTGAAGACGTACCGCCCGGGGTTGAGGCGCGGCCGCATGCCGCTGAGCAGCTGCGCCAGATTTCGTTCACCCGTCACGGTCCTCCACCCTAGGCCTGCCCGGCCGCGCCTGCCGCGGTCCCTGGGGCGGCCGCGGCGCCACGGCGGGCGCTAGCAGCCGGTGCTAGCCTCGCCGTCGGCGATGAAGACCGTGTCTCTTCCGCGGGACAGAGGGGGATGCCGCTGTGGCGGTGACATCGCAGAAGCTGAACCACTGGCGGCGCGGGCTCGGCACCGTGCCCGACTCCGTATGGCTGCGGACGGAACTGCGGGTGCTGATCCTGGCGGAGAACGGGCTGACGGAGATCTCGCCGCGAATCGGCCGGCTGCGCCGGCTGCACACCCTCGATCTGGGGCACAACGCGCTGACCGCCGTCCCCGATGAGCTGGGCGAGCTGACCGGCCTGGACCGGTATCTCTATCTGCACGACAACCGGCTGGCGGAGCTGCCGCGGTCGCTGGGGCGGCTGACGCGGCTGCGCTACCTCAACATCGGCGAGAACGCCCTCACCCGGCTCCCGGACACCGTCGGCGGAATGTCGGGGCTCGTCGAACTGCGGGCGCAGCACAACCGGTTGAAGGACCTGCCGGAGTCGGTCGGGTCGCTGGGCAGACTGCGCGAGCTGTGGCTGCGCGGCAACGGGCTCGTGCGGCTGCCGGACAGCGCCGGCGGGCTGACCGAGCTCCGGCATCTGGACCTGCGGGAGAACTCGCTGACCGGACTGCCCGATGCGATGGCGGGTCTCCCCCTGCTCCGCCATATCGATCTGCGGAGCAACCGCATCCGCGCGCTGCCGGACTGGCTCGCCGGGCTCCCGGCCCTCGAGAAACTGGATCTGCGCTGGAACGACATCGCACCCGCGCCCCGCCTGCTCGATGAGCTGGCGCGGCGCGGGTGCGTGGTCCTGACCTGAGGTTCTCCGCGCGCGTCAGGTGAGGTCGAATTCGCCGTCGCGCGCGCCGAGGACGAAGGCGCGCCACTCCCCGGGCGTGAAGATGAGTGCTGGTCCTTCCGGGTTGCGGCCGTCCCGCATCGCGATATAGCCCTCGACGAAGGCGATCTGGACATCGCCCGTGCCCTGGCTGCTGGACTGCCACTCGGCGTTGCTCAGGTCGAGCTTGGGCTTCTTGAACCCCGCCGGCGGCTGTTGTGTGGTGCTGTCGGCCACGTCCGTGCTCCTCCCGGTTCGTCTACCCCGGTCAGCCTAGCGATCGTGACGGGTGCAGCACAGGCCGCGAGCACATTACGCACCGGGCGGTTCGGCGCCGACCAGCCACATGGAGAAGAACTGCGAGCCGCCGCCGTAGGCGTGTCCGAGCGCCCGGTGTACTCCCTCCACCTGGTGCTCGCCCGCGCGGCCCCTGACCTGCAGCGCCGCCTCGGCGAAACGGATCATTCCGGACGCGCCGATGGGGTTGGTGGACAGGACTCCGCCAGAAGGGTTGACGGGCAGGTCACCGTCGATTTCCGTGACACCCGATTCGGTGAGTTTCCAGCCCTCTCCCTCGGCCGCGAAACCCAGGTTCTCCAGCCACATCGGCTCGTACCAGGAGAAGGGCACGTACATCTCGACCGCGTCGATCTCGCGGCGCGGGTCGGTGATCCCGGCCTGCCGGTAGACGTCGGCGGCGCAATCCTTCCCGGCGCGCGGGGAGACGTAGTCCTTGCCTGCGAACATCGTCGGCTCGCTGCGCATCGCCCCGCCGTGCACCCATGCGGGCGGATACGGGGCCCGGGCAGCGCCCGCCCGGCCGGTGAGGACCATCGCACAGGCGCCGTCGGAGGACGGGCAGGTCTCGGAGTAGCGGATGGGGTCCCAGAGCATGGGCGAGGACTGCACCTTCTCCAGGGTGATGTCGTGCTCGTGGAGGTGGGCGAGGGCGTTCTTGAGGGCGTTGCGGCGGTCCTTGTAGGCGACCAGCGAGCCGATGGTGTCGGGCGCGCCGGTGCGGCGCATGTACGCCCGGACGTGCGGGGCGAAGAAGCCGCCCGCGCCCGCGAGCAGCGGCTGCTGGAACGGGATGGGCAGGGACAGGCCCCACATGGCGTTGGACTCGGACTGCTTCTCGAAGGCGAGGGTGAGGACGGTCGGGTGGACGCGTGCGGCGACCAGGTTCGCGGCGACGAGCGCCGTGGAGCCGCCGACGGATCCGGCCGTGTGCACGCGCAGCATCGGCTTGCCCACCGCGCCGAGCGCGTCGGCGAGGTAGAGCTCCGGCATCATCACGCCCTCGAAGAAGTCGGGGGCCTTGCCGATGACGACGGCGTCGATGTCCGCCCAGGTCAACTGGGCATCCTCGAGGGCTGTCACGGCGGCTTCCCGTACGAGCCCGGCGATGGACACGTCGCGGCGCGCGGCGACGTGTTTGGTCTGGCCGATGCCGACGACGGCGACGGGCTCCTTGCTCATGCCGGTTCCCCTTCCAGGACGGCGACCAGGTTCTGCTGGAGGCAGGGGCCGGAGGTGGCGTGGGCGAGGGCGCGGTCGGAGGCGCCGCGGTGGATGCGGGCGGCGGCCTCGCCGAGGCGGATGAGCCCGGCCGCCATGACCGGGTTGGCGGCGAGCGCCCCGCCGGACGGGTTGACGTTCACGCTGGGGTCGAGCCGCAGCGCCTTGCGCAGCACGATCTCCTGGGAGGTGAAGGGGGCGTGCAGTTCGGCCGTGTCCAGGGGCCGTTGGAAGGCGCCGGCCCGCTCGGCGGCGAGGCGGGTGGAGGGCGAGTCGGTGAGGTCTCGTACGCCGAGGCTGTGGGCTTCGATGCGGTGGTCCATGCCGCGGATCCAGGCGGGCCGGGAGCACAGCCTGCGCGCCGCGTCCCCGGCGGCGAGGACGACGGCGGCCGCGCCGTCGCCGACGGGCGGCGCATCGTGCGAGCGCAGCGGCTGTACGAGGTAGTCGCCGCCGAGGAGTTGACCGGGCTCGGCCGAGCCGCGGAGCTGCGCGTGCGGGTTGTCCGCGGCGGACGTACGGCTGCGCGCGGCGACCCCGGCGAGCTCCCGCTCGTCCGTGTCCCCCGCGTCGATCAGCGCCTGGGCCTGGAGCGCCGCGAGGGAGACGGAGTCGGGCCACAGCGGGGCCACGTAGTACGGGTCGAGCTGGCGGGTCAGCACGTCGCGCAGCCGGCCGGGCGAGGACTTGCCGTAGGCGTAGACGAGCGCCGTATCGGCCTCGCCCGTGAGGAGTTCGACCCAGGCCTCGTAGAGCGCCCAGGCGCCGTCCATCTCGACATGGGACTCGGAGATCGGCGGCCAGGCGCCGACGCCGTCGAGGGCCATGGTGAACGAGAAGGCCCGGCCCGCGAGATAGTCGCTCGAACCGGAGCAGGTGAAGCCGATCTCGCCCGCCTTGAGGCCGACCTGGCCCAGTACGTCCTGGAGGACGGGGATCAGCATCTCGACCTCGGACACCTCGGCCGTGTCGGCGCGGTGGCCGGTCTGGGCGAAGGCGACGATGGCAACACCCCTGTCGTCCCTGTCTTCGCTGGAGTCCCGCGTCACAGCAGCTCCTTGTACGTGTCGTAGTCCGCGTCGGGCTCGCCGGTGGGGCGGTAGTGGTCGGGGTAGCGGCCGCCCTCGGTCCATACGGGTTCGACGCGCAGCCCCATGCGCACCTGGTCGTACGGGATGCCCGCAATGCGGCCGTGCAGCGCGAGGTCGGCGCCGTCCAGCGCGATGTGGGCGTAGACGTAGGGCACTTCGATGTCGAGATTCGCCGGGTGACGAGACTTGATGTTGACGATGCAGAAGGTGGTGACCGTGCCGCGCGGCCCGGTCTCGACCTGCTCGGCCGTGGCGACGCCGCAGGTGGGGCAGGCGCCGCGCGGCGGCACGTAGACCTTCCGGCAGGAGGGGCAGCGCTCGCCCACCATGCGGCGGTCGGCCAGGGCGGCGAGATAGCGGGTCTGGGCGCGGCCGGGCGAGTAACTGTACTCGAGCCGGGCGGGGGCGACGATGCCGCTGACGGGGTCGGCGAACTCGCCGCTGTGCGGGGCGGCTTCGGCGCCCGTTCCGTTCTCGTGCAGGCCCTCGTACGGCTCGAAGCAGGCGATGTCGGTGATGGCACCCGTACGCTCGGCGGCCCACCGGATGCGCACCCGGAGCCCGGTCCGTACGGCCTCCGGGCCCGGCGCGTCGAGGGCGTGCAGCAGGGCGGTGTCGGCGCCGTCGAGGCGGACGAGGACCCAGGCGAACGGGGTGGCCAGCGGCTGGTCCGGGCGGGGTGCCGGGTTCCAGGCCCAGGTGGTGACGGTGCCCGTGGTGCCGACCTCGACGAGTTCGCGCAACTCGTCCGCGGTGACCGGGTCGTACTCGACGGGCGGTACGAGCACCCGGCCTGCGCTGGTCCGCACGCCGAGTACGGTGCGCTCGCGCAGCCCGGTGAGGAAGGCGCTCTGGACCGGCCCGAGGGAGCGGGTGAAGGGGAATTCCACGACCAGCGGTGCGCGGAGCACCTCCGGTGCGGGGGTGGCTGTCATGGGGTTTGTGTCCTCCGTCGCGGGTCGGTGGGACTACGCCCGCCGGAAGGCGGGCGGGCGCTTCTCCGCGAAGGCCGTGGAGCCCTCCTTCGCGTCGGCGGTGTCGAAGATGGGCCAGCCGCGCTCGAGTTCGAGCTTCAGGCCCTCCTCCTCGGTGAGGTCCGCGCTCTCGTACACGCTGGCCTTGACGGCCTCGACCGCGAGCGGCCCGTTGGCGTTGATCAGCTCGGCGGTCTCCAGCGCCTTGTCCAGCGCGGTGCCGTCGGGGACGACCTGACCGACGAGGCCGATGCGCTCGGCCTCCGCGGCGCTGTACGGGCGGCCGGTGAGCAGCATTTCCAGGGCGTGCGTGCGGGGGATCTGGCGCTGGAGGCGGACGGTGGAGCCGCCGATCGGGAAGAGTCCGCGCCTGACCTCGAAGAGGCCGAAGGTGGCGCTCTCGCCCGCGATACGGATGTCGGTGCCCTGGAGGATCTCGGTGCCGCCCGCGACGCAATGGCCCTCGACGGCGGCGATCACGGGTTTCCGGGGGCGGTGGTGCCGGAGCATGGCCTTCCAGTGGAGGTCGGGGTCGGCTTTCATCCGGTCCCGGTACTGCCGGCCGTCCATCCCCTGGCCCGCGAGGGCTTTGAGGTCCATGCCCGCGCAGAAGGCGCCTCCCGCGCCGGTGAGCACGACCGACCGGATGGCGTCGTCCTCGTCGGCCTCCAGCCAGCCGTCGTACAGCCCGACGAGCATCGGCAGCGAGAGCGCGTTCTTCGCCTCCGGCCGGTTGAGAGTGAGCACCAGCGTGGCGCCTTCGCGCTGCACGGTGAGGTGCTTGGTCCCGCCCATGACAGTCCTCCCGTCTCGAGACCTAGAACAGGTTGCAGGAGGCGGAGGGTCAGTTCAAGAGTTTTCTGACTCTCAGTCAGATTTCTTCGGCGAGGTCTCTTCCCACCTGCCGCCACTGGCGCTCTAATGACCGCCCAGGCCAGTGACGCGCTTCCGGGGGACGCCCCAGAGCCCCGGCGGGATCAGGAGGAGCGGTGGAGTTCAACCTTGCCGACCTGTTCGAGTCGATCGCCGACGCGGTCCCCGACCGCGAGGCGCTGGTGTACATCGACCACCCGGGAACCGGCGCCGAGCGTCGGCTCACGTACGCCGAACTCGACGCGGCGGCCAACCGGATCGCCCACCACCTCGCGGACAGCGGCATCGGCACGGGCGAGCACGTCGGCCTGCACCTCTACAACGGCGTCGAGTACCTCCAGACCCTGCTGGCCTGCCTGAAGACCCGGGCCGTGCCGGTCAACGTCAACTACCGGTACGTGGAGGACGAACTGGTCCACCTCTACCGGGACGCCGACCTGGCCGCGCTGGTCTTCGACGCCGAGTTCACGGGCCGCGTCGCGGCGGCGCTGCCGCGGACGACGAGGCTGCGCCACCTCGTCCGCGTCGGCACGCCCCCCGCCGGTGACCCCGAACCACACATCGCCCCAGTGGACTTCGCCGAGGCCGAGGCGTCCGGTTCCGGCGCGCGGGACTTCGGACCGCGCTCCGCCGACGACCAGTTCATCATCTACACCGGCGGCACCACCGGCATGCCCAAGGGCGTGATGTGGCGCCAGGAGGACCTGTTCTTCGCCGGCATGGGCGGCGGCGCGCCGACCGGCGCACCGGTCACGCGGCCCGAGGAGCTGGCCGAGCGGGTGGCCGCGGGCGGCGAGGGCCTCGTCTTCTTCCCCACTCCGCCGCTGATGCACGGCACCTCCACCCTCACCGCGTTCATCGGCTTCCACTTCGGGCAGAAGGTGGTTCTGCACCGCAAGTACGTGCCGGAGGAGGTGCTCCGGACCGTCGAGCGGGAGAGGGTGAGCAGCATCTCGCTCGTCGGCGACGCGATGCTGCGGCCGCTGGTCGACGCCCTTGCGGGCCCGATGAAGGGGACCGACACCTCCTCGCTGTTCAGCGTCAGCAGCTCGGGCGCGATCCTCTCCGAGGCGATACGGGACCGGTTCCGCGAGCTCGTACCGCACACGATGCTGCTGAACAACTTCGGCTCGTCGGAGTCCGGATTCAACGGCACGGCGACCGACGACTCCGCCAAGGGTTTCCGGGTCCAGGTCAACCACCGTACGACCGTGGTGGACCCGGCCACGCTGAAGCCGGTGGCGGCGGGCGAGCCCGGCAGGATGGCGCAGTGCGGCCATGTGCCGCTCGGCTACTACAACGACCCGGCGAAGACCGACGAGACGTTCTTCGAACTGGACGGCGCCCGGTGGGTGCTGCTCGGCGACATGGCGACCGTGGACGCCGACGGGGTCGTGACCGTACTCGGCCGCGGCTCGCAGTGCATCAACACCGGGGGCGAGAAGGTCTACCCGGAAGAGGTCGAACAGGCGCTGAAGGCGCACCCGGACGTGTACGACGCGCTGGTCACGGGCGTACTGGACGGGACCTGGGGCAACCGGGTCTCGGCGGTGGTCCAGCTGCGGGAGGGCGCGGCGGAGCCGACGCTGAAGGACATCCAGGCCCACTGCAGGGCCAGGCTCGCGGGCTACAAGATCCCGCGGGGCCTGGTCATCGCCCCCCGGATCCAGCGCTCCCCCAGCGGCAAGGCGGACTACCGCTGGGCCCGCAAGGTCGCCGCCAACGGCAGGGTGTGACGCCTACTGGCTCTTGGCGGCGGCCTTGGCGAACTCGGTGGCGACGGCGTCGTTGAACGCCTTCAGGTCGCCCGGTTTGCGGCTGGTGACCAGGGTGGCCGGGCCCCGGTCGCAGATGTGGACCTGCTCGTCGACCCAGGTGCCGCCGGCGTTGCGGATGTCGGTCCGCAGGCTGGGCCAGGATGTCAGGGTGCGGCCGCGGACCACGTCGGCCTCGACCAGGGTCCATGGCGCATGGCAGATCGCCGCCACCGGCTTGCCCGCGTCGAAGAAGCCCCTGACGAAGGCGACGGCCTTGCCGTTCAGGCGCAGGAAGTCGGGGTTGGCGACGCCTCCGGGCAGAACCAGGCCGTCGTACTCCTCCGGCGAGGTGTCGGCGACCGCCTTGTCCACCGGGAAAGTGTCGGCCCTGTCGAGGTGGTCGAACGCCTGGATCTTGCCGTTCTTGGTGGAGACCAGCTCGGGCGTGCCGCCCGCGTCCTTCACCGCCTGCCACGGGTCGGTCAGCTCGATCTGTTCGACACCCTCCGGGGCCACGAGGAAGGCTACCTTCACGATCTTCACGTCCTCTCGGACCGTTGGCTCTTTCGCCTACGACCGCACGACTGCCCGCGTAAAGCGGGATAAAACGACCCTTCGGCGCCCGCTGGCGCAAGGAGGTTGCCCTTTGTCTCACGACCCCTACACAGAGCCACGGGCCGTGACCCGTGGCTCCGAGGCGTTCAGGCCCGGGTCCGGGGTGGCTCCCGGGAGGTGTCGCCGACGACCCGGTGCCCGTTGAAGATGCCGAGCCGCTCCCGGTAGAGCTCGATCGGCACCCCGTTCGGATCGCGCAGATAGAGGCTGTCCTCCACTCCCCGGTCCGGGCCCGCGTACGGGATGCGGGCCGCGTCGAGCGCCTGGCGCGCCTCGTCGAACTGCTCGTCACCCACCGACAGGGCCAGGTGCTGCACACCGCCGATCGTCTCGGTGAACGGCGGGTGGTCGTGGCCGGGGAAGTCGAAGAAGCCAAGCAGATTGCCATGGCCGATGTCGAAGAAGAAGTGGGTCGAGCCGCGGTAGTCGCGGTTCTCCACGATCTCGACCAGCGGGAAGCCGAGGAACCCCTGGTGGAAGCGGATGGTCTCCTCGACGTCCCGGCAGATGAACGCGATGTGGTGAATGCCGCGGGCGGTGGTCTCGGACCGGTCCTCGCCCGTGCGGAGGTACCGAGCGCGCAGCTTCTCACGGCGCGCTCGCACGGCCTCCAGCGCGGCTCCCTCGGGCTGGGGCATCCCGGTTCCTCCTGCGGATGTGATGGCAGAAACCTGGCAGATTCCTGACGGTTCCTCGCGGATTCCTCGCGGATCCCCCGCGGATTCCTCGCGGATCCCCCGCGGATTCCTCGCGGATTCCTGACAGATTCCCGGCCGATTGATTGGGGCTTCAACCTCCATCCTGCCTCCTGGCCGCGGTGAGGAACGCTCACCAGGGCCCGGTCCCGGCAGGTGGCGTTACGAGGCGGCGAAGCGGTCGCGCAGCTCGCGCTTGAGGATCTTTCCGCTGGCGTTCCGCGGCAGCTCCTCCACCAGGATCACCCGCTTGGGCGCCTTGAAGTGGGCCAACCGCTCTCGCGCGTGATCGACGAGCTCCTGCGGTTCGACCTCCCCGCGCGGCACGACGACGGCCGTGACCGCTTCGATCCACCGGTCGTCCGGCAGGCCGATCACCGCCACCTCGGCGACCCCGGGGTGCTCGTACAGCGCGTCCTCCACCTGGCGCGACGCGACCAGGACTCCCCCGGAGTTGATGACGTCCTTCACCCGGTCGACGACGGTGAAGAAGCCCTCGGAGTCGCGCACGGCGAGGTCGCCGGAGCGAAACCACCCGTCCCGGAAGGCCTCGGCGGTCTCCTCCGGCTTCTCCCAGTAGCCCTCGCACAGCTGCGGGGAGCGGTAGACGACCTCGCCCGGGGTGCCGTCCGGCACCTCTTGGCCCGACTCGTCGACGACGCGGGCCTCGACGAAGAGCACCGGGCGCCCGCAGGAGTCCATCCGTCCCTCGTGCTCGCCGGGGCCGAGCACGGTCGCGAGCGGGCCGATCTCGCTCTGGCCGAAGCAGTTGTAGAAGGCCAGGCCGTCGAGGCGGGCGCGGAGCCGCTCCAGCACCGGTACGGGCATGATCGACGCCCCGTAGTACGCCTTGTGCAGACCCGTCAGATCGCGTTCGTCGAACCCGGGGTGGCCCGCGAGACCGATCCACACGGTGGGCGGGGCGAAGAGGCTGTCCGCCCGGCCCGCCTCCACCAGGTCGAAGATCCGCGCGGCGACCGGCGCGTCGAGGATGGTGTTCTCCGCGCCCACGGCGAGGTAGGGCAGCAGGAACACGTGCATCTGCGCCGAGTGGTACAGCGGCAGCGCATGGACCGGCCGGTCCGTCTCCTTGAGGTCGAGCGCGGTGATGGCACTGACGTACTCGTGGACCAGCGCGCGGTGCGTCATCATCGCGCCCTTGGGCAACGCGGTGGTGCCGGAGGTGTAGAGCAGCTGGACGAGGTCACCGGCGTCCGGTTCCATGCCCGGTTCCGCGTCCGGTCCCGCGCCCGCGGCGTACGGACGGGCGGTGCGCAGCCGCGCAAGCAGCGAGTCGTCGCTGTCGCGCAGCAGTTGTACGCCGCACGTGTCCGGAATCTCGTGCCGCAGGCCCGGGTCGGCCAGCACCAGCGAGCTCCCCGACTGCCGGAGGATGTAGTGCAGATCCTCCCCGGTGAGGCCGTGGTTGACCGGCACGTGGACGAGTCCCGCGCGAGCGCAGGCGAGGAAGCCGATCAGATACGCGTCGGAGTTGTGGCCGTACGACGCGACGCGGTCGCCGGGCCGCGGTCCGTGCTCGCGCAGGACGCCGGCCGCCGCGGACACGGCCTCGTCCAGCTCGCGATACGTCCAGGCGCGGTCCTCGTACCGCACGGCCGTACGGTCCGGCACCCGCCGTGCGCTGCGCCGCAGAACGCCGTCCACCGTGCTGCTCCGTACACCGGTCATGGCGCGATCCTGTGTGGCGGACGCGGCCGGGTCAAGGTGGCGTGCCCGGTCACGGGCCGCGGACCGCGTGCGTCACACGGTGCGTTCGCGCCCCTCCCAGTACGGCTCGCGCAGCCGCCGCTTGTAGAGCTTGCCGTTGGGGTCGCGGGGCATCGTCGCGATGAAGTCGACGGACCGCGGCCGCTTGTAGGCCGCGAGCCGCTCCGCGCAGTGAGCCAGGATGCCGGCGGCGAGGGCCTCCCCCGGCTCGTGTCCCTCCGCGGGCTCGACGACCGCCTTGACCTCCTCGCCCCAGTCGTCGTGCGGGATGCCGAAGGCGGCGGCGTCCGCGACGGCCGGGTGTGTGAGGAGGGCGGACTCGATCTCCGCCGGGTAGATGTTGACCCCGCCGGAGATGATCATGTCGATCTTGCGGTCGCGGAGGTAGAGGTAGCCGTCCTCGTCCAGATAGCCGAGGTCGCCGACGGTGAAGAAGTCGCCGATGCGGTTCTTCCGCGTCTTGGCCTCGTCCTTGTGATAGCTGAAGGTGCCGGTGCTCATCGTCATGTAGACCGTGCCGAGCTCACCGGCCGGCAGCCGATTGCCGTCGTCGTCGAAGACGGCGATCTCGCTGACCGGCCACGCCTTGCCGACGGTCCTTGGCCTCTTGAGCCACTCCTCGGCGGTCGCGACGGTGCCGCCGCCCTCGCTCGCCGCGTAGTACTCCTCGACGCAGTGGCCCCACCAGTCGATCATGGCTCGCTTGACGTGGTCGGGGCAGGGTGCGGCGCCGTGGATGGCGTGCCGCATGGCGGAGAGGTCGTACGAGGCCCTGACCTCCTCCGGCAGGGCGAGCAGGCGGTGGAACTGGGTGGGCACCATGTGCGTGTGCGTGCAGCGGTGCCGGTCGATCATCCGCAGCATCTCCTCCGGCGTCCACTTGTCCATCACGACGACCCGGTGGCCGATGTGCAGGGACGCGCCCGCGAACTGCAGCACCGCGGTGTGGTAGAGCGGCGAGCCGACGAGGTGGACGTTGCCGTCGAAGGGCTGGATGCCGAAGATGCCGAGGAGGCCGCCGAGAGCGTACTCCTCCGGCGGCTGGCCGGGCAGCGGCCTACGGATGCCGCGCGGGCGGCCCGTGGTGCCCGAGGTGTAGTTCATGACCCAGCCGAGCGTGCGCTCCGAGGGCGGGGTGTCCGGCTGCCCGGCGAGGAGGTCGTCGTACGGCCGGAAGCCGTCGATGCGGCCGACGGCGTAGCGCCGCTCGGCGGGCAGCCCGGCCTCGTCGGCCGCCCTGGTGGCCTGCTCGCCGAACCGCTCGTGGGCGATCAGCGCCTTCGCCCCGGAGTCGGCCACGATCCAGGCGATCTCGGGTCCTACGAGGTGGTGGTTGACGGGCACGAGGTAGAGCCCGGCCTGGGAGGCGGCGAGGTACGCGGTGAAGAACTCGACGCCGTTGGGCAGGACGGCGGCGAACGCGTCGCCCCGCCCGAGCCCGGCCGCGCGCAGCCCGTGCACCAGCCGGTTGCACGCGGCGTGCAGCCGGCCCGCGGTCCACTCCTCGCCGTCGGGGGCGATGAGAACCGTACGGTCCGGGTCCTGGGCCGCCTGCGCCCAGAATCCATTGGGGGCTTCCGACATGGCTCGGATCTCCTTCCGGGGGAGTTCGGCGAGTGAGGGCGGGTCAGACGGCGCGCCCGGCGATGCGGTTGATGCGGTCGACGGCGCGCTCGAAGCCCCGGGTGAGGTCGTCGAAGACAGCCTGCACGCTGCGCTCGTAGTTCATCGAGCCCACGATCTGGCCAACCGGCGTACCGAGCAGCGGCTCCACCTCGTACTTCTGGATACGGGAGACGGCTTCGGCGACCAGCAGCCCCTGCAGCGGCATCGGCAGCGGCCCCGGACCCGCCGGATCGTCCCAGGCGTCGGTCCACTCGGTGCGCAGCTGGCGGGCGGGCTTGCCGGTGAGCGCGCGGGAGCGCACGGTGTCGCCGGACCCGGCCGCGAGGAGTTTGCGCGTCAGTGCGCGCGAGTGGAGGTCGGCTTCCTCCGTGGTGAGCCAGACGGAGCCGAGCCAGACCCCCTGGGCGCCGAGCGCGAGCCCGGCGGCGATCTGCTCGCCGGAGCCGATGCCGCCCGCGGCGAGCACGGGCAGCGGGTCCACGGCGCGTACGACCTCGGGCGTGAGGACCATGGAGGCGATCTCGCCCGTGTGGCCGCCTGCCTCGTACCCCTGGGCGACGACGATGTCGATGCCCGCGTCCGCGTGCCGCCTGGCGTGTTTGGCGCTGCCGGCGAGGGCGGCGACGAGGATGCCGTGGTCGTGGGCGCGGGCGATGACGTCGGCGGGCGGGGAGCCGAGTGCGTTGGCGAGCAGTCTGATCGGGTAGTCGAACGCGACGTCCAGCTGGGAGCGGGCGACCTGCTCCATCCAGCCGGTGATGCGCCACCCGGAGGCCTCGCCCTCGGCGAGCTCGGGGACGCCGTGCTTGGCGAGGACGTCGCCCACGTACTGGCGGTGAGCCTCGGGGATCATCGCCTCGACGTCGGCCTCGGACACCCCCTCGACCTTCTTGGCGGGCATGACGACGTCCAGGCCGTACGGTCTGCCACCGGTGTGGTCCTGCATCCAGTCGAGGTCGCGGGCCAGCTCCTCGGGGGCGCCGTAACGGACCGCGCCCAGCACGCCGAAGCCGCCGGCCCGGCTGATGGCCGCGGCCACGGCGGGGAACGGCGTGAACCCGAAGACGGCGTGCTCCGCACCCAGTCGCTTGCTCAGCTCCGTCTGCATGGGCGCAGGATGCCGCAGCGGGCGGGACGAGGGAAGAGATTTTCTGATGCTACGTCAGATTGCGCTCATGACGGGAAGAAAGTTTCAACGTTCCGGTTGGCCGATCGAAAGATACCTTCAGGAGGTCTTGTGAAGTGGCGTCAGTTCGGAACCGGAGTGCTGGCGCTCTGCGGAGCGTTCGTCCTGACCTCCCCGCCCGCGCGCGTATCGAGCTGTCGGGCTGGTCCGCCTCCGAGGACGGAGACCGCCGCCGGGCGGCCCGGGCTACTCCCCCAGCACCGCCATCGCCGCGTTGTGGCCCGGGATGCCGCTCACCCCGCCGCCGCGGACCGCACCCGCGCCGCACAGCAGGACGTTGGAGTGGCCGGTCTCCACGCCCCACCGCCCAGTGCCCTCGGTCGCGTACGGGAAGGCGAGCTCCCGGTGGAAGATGTTCCCGCCGGGCAGACCCAGGTCGCGCTCCAGGTCCAGCGGGGACTTCGCCTCGATGCACGGCCTGCCGTCGGCGTCGGTCGCCAGGCAGTCGGCGATCGGCTCGTCGAGGCAGGCGTCCAACTGGGCCAGGGTCGACTTCAGCAGTTCCTCGCGCACGGCGTCGTTGTCCCGCTCGAACAGCCGGGCCGGGGTGTGCAGTCCGAACAGCGTCAGGGTCTGGTAGCCCTGGGCGACCAGCTCCGGGCCGAGGATCGACGGGTCGGTCAGCGAGTGGCAGTAGATCTCGGAGGGCGGTGCGCTGGGCAGCTCCCCGGCCGCCGCCTGCTCGTACGCCGTCGCCAACTGCCTGTAGCCCTCGGCGATGTGGAAGGTGCCGGAGAACGCCTCACGCGGGTCGGCGTCCCGGTCACGCAGCCGCGGCAGGCGGCGCAGCAGCATGTTCACCTTGAGCTGCGCGCCCTCCGGCTTCGGAGCCGGTGGCTCCTCGCCGAGCAGCGCGGCCAGGGCGTGCGGGGCGGCGCCCACGAGGACGTGCCGGGCCGCGACGGTCCCCTCCATGTCGGCGGTGCGGTAGGTGACTTCGGCCCGGGTGCCGTCGGTGGCGATGGCGGTCGCCTCATGGCCCGTGACGATCTCGGCTCCGGCGGTGCGGGCCACGTCGGCGAGGGCGTCGGTGAGCGCGCCCATGCCGCCGACCGGCACGTTCCAGTCGCCGGTGCCGCCGCCGATCACGTGGTAGAGGAAGCAGCGGTTCTGCCGCAGGGTCTCGTCATGGGCGTCGGCGAAGGTGCCGATCAGCGCGTCGGTGAGGACGACGCCGCGCACCAGGTCGTCCGCGAAGGTCTCCTCGACGGCCCTACCCAGCGGCCGCTCGAACAGCGCCTGCCAGGCGGCCTCGTCCGCCACACGCTCGCGCAGCGCGGCACGCGTGGGCAGCGGCTCCGTGAGGGTCGGGAACACCCGCTCGGCCAACCGCTGCGTCATGCCGTAGAAGCGCTGCCAGGCCTCGAATTCACGGTCGGAGCCGGTGAGTTCGGCGAACGCGGCGCGCGTACGGGCCGGGCTGCCGCTGTCCACGAGCAGCCCGGTCGCGCGGCCGCCGCGCAGGGTCGGCGTGTACGAGGAGACGGTCCGCCCGGCGACCGCGAAGCGCAGGCCGAGGTCCTGCACGATCTTCTGCGGCAGCAGGCTGACGAGGTAGGAGTACCGGGACAGCCGGGCGTCGACACCGGCGAAGGGGCGGGTGGACACGGCGGCGCCGCCGGTGTGGTCGAGCCGCTCGAGCACGAGCACGCTGCGCCCGGCGCGGGCGAGATAGGCGGCGGCGGTGAGGCCGTTGTGGCCACCGCCGATGATCACTGCGTCGTACGAGTCCATGGCGGGCATGCCCCTTGTTAGCACGGCCCTGCCAGCGGCGCAGGCCAGACCCCTGCCGGGCGGTCCCTGGTGGGAGGCCGGTCCACTTGAACAGCGGTTGAACAGAAGCCGTCGGCGAGCCGTATGGGGCAGCGGCGGCCCGGCCTCGCGGGCCCGGTCCGCCGCGCCACCGTCGGCTTCGCACGGAAGGACCTGAGGGTTGTCGCTCTTCACGCGCTCTCTTCGGCTGCACACGGGCAAGGCACCCACGGAGGAGGGTGGCCCGGCACCGGACGGCCCCCCGGAGCGCACACCGGGTGGCACCGCCACTGACAACCCGGACAAGGGCGAGACGAAGAACGAGTCCGACGCGCACAAGGCCGAGGCGAGCGAGGCCGAGGCGAGCGAGGCCGAGGCGAGCGAGGCCCAGGCGAACGAGGCCGGCACGGACAAGGCCGAAGCCAACGGAGCCGAGACCGGCGAAGCCCGCACCTACGGGGACGGCCCGAACGAGGCCGTCGCAGGCGGCGGCTGGCGGGAGGAGCACCCCGCGGCGGCGCAGGCCGTGGCGCGGGTGACCACGGTCTGCGCCGCCGTACTGGTGCTCCTCGCCCTCCTGCTGCCGAACGACCTGGCGCGCCTCACGCCCGGCGCGTTCGTGCGCATCCCGGTGGAGGGGCTCCTCGGCGCGGCCCTGCTGCTCATGCTGGCGCCGAAGGCGCGACGCGTGGTGGCGGTGGCCGTGGGGGCGGGCCTCGGCCTGCTGACCATCCTCAAGTTCCTCGACATGGGCTTCTACTCGGTCCTGGACCGGCCGTTCGACCTGGTACTCGACTGGATCCTCTTCGACGACGCCCAGGCGTTCCTCAGGGACTCCGTCGGCCCGGCCGGTGCGATCGGTGCCGTGATCGGGGCCGCGGTCCTCGCCCTCGCCCTGCTCGTCCTCACGGCGCTGGCTATCGTCCGGCTGAGCAGCCTGATGGTGCGGCACCGAGTGAGGGCGACCCGTATCACGCTCGTGCTCGGGACCGCCTGGATCACCTGCGCCGCGCTCGGCGTGCAGATCGCCGACGTGCGGGTCGCCTCCCGAAGCAACATCCAGCTCATGGAGAACCGTGCGCACCAGGTCAGGGCGGGGCTGAGGGACGAGCGGGTGTTCGCGAAGGAGGCCGCCGTGGACGCCTTCGACGACACCCCGGCCGACCAGCTGCTGACCGGGCTGCGCGGCAAGGACGTCCTGATCACCTTCATCGAGAGCTACGGCCGCAGCGCGGTCGAGGACCCGGGGATGGCGCCGCAGGTCGACGCGGTGCTCGCGGACGGGACCGAACGGCTGCGCAAGGCCGGGTACTCGTCCCGCAGCGCCTGGCTCACCTCACCGGTGGCGGGCGCCGGCAGCTGGCTGGCCCACTCCACTTTCCTGTCGGGTCTGTGGATCAAGAACCAGCAGCGCTACCGCAACCTCACATCGACCGACCGCATGACCCTCACCAGCGCCTTCCGGCGGACCAAGGCCTGGCGGACGGTCGGCATCGTGCCGGGCGTCACGCGGGCCTGGCCCGAGGGGAAGTTCTTCGGGCTCGACCACATCTACGACTCCCGGCAACTCGGGTACAAGGGCCCGAAGTTCAGCTGGTCGCCCGTACCCGATCAGTTCAGCCTGTCGGCCTTCGAGCGCCTGGAGCACGGCGAGCCGGGCCGCAAGCCGATGATGGCGGAGATCATCCTCACGTCCAGCCACGGCCCCTGGGCACCTCTTCCCAAGATGCTCGGCTGGGACGAGCTCGGTGACGGCACGGTCTACGACCCCATCGAAAAGGCGGGCAAGGACCCCAAAGAGGTGTGGCAGGACGTCCCCCAGCTGCGCACCGAGTACCGCCGCTCCATCGAGTACTCGCTGAACAACCTCATCTCCTACGTGGAGAAGTACGGCACCAAGGACACCGTGCTCGTCTTCCTCGGCGACCACCAGCCCTCCCCGAGGGTCACCGGCGAGGCCGCCGGCCGGGACGTTCCCGTCACGATCGTCGCCCACGACAAAGACGTGCTCGACCGCATCTCCGGCTGGGGCTGGGAGGACGGCCTCAAACCCGGCCGGAAGGCGCCGGTCTGGCGGATGGACACCTTCCGCGACCGCTTCCTCACCGCCTACGGCCCGCAGCCCCGCTCCGCCCCGTCCGCGTCCCCGTCGAAGCGGTGACCGCCGGGGGAACACATCAGGGGGCTACGGACGCGTGCCGCGCTGCTGGCGGCGGAGGGCGGCGACGCGGTGGTAGAGCTCGACCGCCTCGGCCGGGCGGCCGAGCTGCTCCAGGCAGTGGGCCTCATCGTTGCGGCTGGTCAGAGCGTCGGGGTGGTCCGCCCCGAGGATGTGCTCGCGCGCGTCCGCGACCTCCCGGTAGACGGCGAGCGCGTCGGACCAGCGCCCGAGCCGGCCGAGGCCGACGGCCACCTCGCGCCGACTGGCGAGCGTGTCGGGGTGGTCCGGGCCAAGGACGCTCTCGCGGATGGCGGATACCTCGCCGGCCTCGGCGAGCGCCTCCTCCCAGCGGCCGAGGCGTCCCAGGTTGACCCCGAGGCCGTGCCGGGCCCGCAGCGTCTCGGGGTCGGCAGGCCCCTGGGCGCGGGTACGGTCCTCCACCAACTCGCGGTACAGCGCCAGCGCTTCCGCGCTGCGCCCGAGTCGTCCCAGGGTGATCCCAACCTCGTAGCGGGCGGCGAGCGTGTCGGGGTGGTCGTGCCCCAGGGCCTGGCCGCGGGCCTCGGCGACATCGCGGTACGCCTCGAGGGCCTCGTGCCAGCGGCCCAGCTGCCCGAGGGCGTGGGCGACCTCGCAGCGGGTCACGAGCGTGTCCGGGTGGTGCCCGCCGAGGACGCGGGCACGGTCGGCCGCCACCTCGCGCGCCATCTCGTACGAGTCCTCGAGCCGCCCGAGCCGCCCCAGGTTGAAGGCGACGTCGTGGCGGCAGCGCAGGGTGTCCGGGTGGTCGGGGCCCATAGTCCGCTCGCGGGCGGCGAGCACGGCCGCGTACACCTCGTGGGCCTCGAAGTGGCGGCCGAGCCGCCCGAGCGCGTACGCGGTCTCCTGACGGGCGGTGAGCGTGTCGGCGTGGTCCGCCCCGAGCACCCGCTCGCGCCCCGCGGCGACTCTGCTGAACTCGCGGAGCGCGTCGGCCGGGCGGCCCAGACGGCTGAGGGTGAAGGCGACTTCATAGCGGCTGGCGAGCGTGTCGGGATGGTCGGGGCCGAGGGCGTGCTCGCGCTCGGCGGCGACCGAGCGGTGCACCTCTCCGGCCTCCTCCCAGCGGCCGAGCCGGCCGAGGCTGAGCCCCGCGCTGTGCCGGCCGGCGAGGGCGGCGAGGAGCCCGGGCGGCGGTACGGGCCGCTCCTGCCCTGAGGGCGGCGGCGCGGGCCGCCCGGTGTCGGCGCGGGCGGTCCACTCGCCGGTGAGCCCGGCGGACGGGTCCGGTGGGGTGGTTCCGGGAGCGCGGCCGGCATGCGCCTTGGAGCCGGTGGTCATGCCACGCGCCCACGCGGGCAGCCGCGTCGGTCCCGGCCCCACGTACGGCAGCGCGGCGAGTCGCGCCCCGGAGTCGGCGCCACCCCAGGCGGCTTCACCCCAGGCAGCGCCACCCCAGGCGGCGCCTCGGTCCCCGGAGACGCCAGGGCCTGCCGCGGCTCGCGCCGTGACGATCCGCTCGCCCAGTTCCGCGGCGTCGCCGGGGCGGTCCTCGGGGTCCTTGGCCAGCAGGTCGAGGACGATCCGCTCGAGGGATTCGGGGAGTTCGGGCCGGTGGGTGCGCAGCGGCTCGGGCGCGGTGTCGCGGTGGCCGACCAGCACCGCCCAGGCGTCGCCGTGATCGAACGGCGGGGCTCCGGTGGCCATCTCGTACAGCACGCACCCCAGCGAGTAGAGATCGCTGCGGTGGTCGAGGGCGTCGCCCGCGATCTGCTCGGGCGACATGTAGGCCGGGGTGCCCATGGCGACGCCGGTACCGGTCAGGCGCGCCGTGAAGCCGATGTCGTGGCCGAGCCGGGCGATGCCGAAGTCGCAGATCTTCACCGTGCCGTCGGGGAGCCGCATGATGTTCGCGGGCTTGAGGTCGCGGTGCACGATGCCCTGCCGGTGGGTGTAGGCGAGGGCGGCCGCGACCTGGTCGGCGATCTCCACGATGTCCGGTACGGGCAGTGGGTGCTGCTCGTTGTCCGCCAGCAGCTGGCTGAGGTTGCGCCCGTCCAGCAGCTCCATCACCAGATAGAGCACCCCGTCGTGCTCGCCGAAGTCGTGTACGACGGTGACCCCGCGGTGCTGCAGGGCCGCGGCGACCCGCGCCTCCCGCCGGAACCGCTCGCGGCGCATCCGGCCGAAGGCCTGGTCGTGCTGCTGGTCGTGGTGCGGGCCCACCGGCTTGAGGCATTTGACGGCCACGCGCCGCCCGAGCGATTCGTCGAGCGCCCGCCACACCTCGCCCATGCCGCCGCGCCCGATCAGCTCGAGCAGCCGGTACCGGCCGTGGATCAGCCTGGTTTCCCCCATCGCGTACCGCCGCCCCCGTCGATTCGCCGCGCCCTCCCGGCTTCGTCCAGTATGGCGGCCGGTCCGCGCAGCTTGTAGGGCGAGGGACGGGCCTGGGGGCCGAGCCGCGCCATGGCCTTGAGGATGTGTCCCGGCGGCAGTTTCCAGCGCAGCTCGGCGGGCACGGCGCGGAGGATGCTCCCGGTGGCCCGCAGGCGCTTGGTGACGGTCCCCGGTGCGGGCGCGGGACGGCCGTACAGGAGGTGGGCGTAGGGCGGCAGGGCCGCGTACGCGAGTGCTGCGACGCGCCGCCAGAGCACCTCGCGCGCGGGGACGAGCAGCGGGTGGATGGGCGGGCGGCGGAGGAAGGCATCGACCTCGTACGCCTCGGGGCCCGCGGCGAGTTCGGGCCGTACGCGCTCGAAGTAGGCGGCGAGCCCGGCCGTGTCCGCGGGGACCGCGGCAGGGTCGAGGCCGACGAGGCGGGCCGCCTCGCGCTGCTCGTCGACATAGGCGTCGGCCTGGCGGCCGGTGAGCGGGAACCCGGAGCGGCGCGCCACCTGGAGATACGAGTCGATCTCCGCGCAGTGAACCCACAGCAGCAGGTCCGGCTCGTCCACGCCGTAGCGCTCGCCGCTGTCCGGGTCGGTCGCGGTGAGGTGCCGGTGGATGGCACGGACCCGGGCCCCGGCCTTCTCGGCGGCCTCGGTGGTGCCGTAGGTGATGGTGCCGACGAAGTTGGCGGTGCGCAGCAGCCGGCCCCAGGCGTCCTTCCTGAAGTCGGAGTTCTGGATGACGCCGCGGACGGCGCGCGGGTGCAGCGCCTGGAAGTACAGGGCGCGCACCCCCGCGATCCACATCACGGGGTCGCCGTGCATCTGCCAGGTGACCGAGTCCGGGCCGAAGAGCCCTTCATCGCCATCACCCATGGCCGCCACCTCCCGATGACCAGGCTAAGACGTGCGTAGCGGGGTGCGCCCCGGCGGGCATCGCGGCCCGTGTCCGCTCGGCTAGCGCCGAACTCTTGGCATGCCCAGGCCGATCCAGGAGATGATCTCCCGCTGGATCTCGTTGTTGCCGCCGCCGAAGGTGAAGATCACGGCGCTGCGGTAGCCGCGTTCCAGCTCGCCGTGGAGCACCGCGCCGGCGGAGCCCTCCTTCAACGGGGCGGCCGCGCCGACGATCTCCATCAGCCAGGCGTACGCGTCCCGGCGGGCCTCGGAGCCGTAGACCTTGACGGCCGAGGCGTCCTGCGGGGTGAGCGCGCCGCGCTGGAGGGCGTCCACCATCTGCCAGTTGAGCAGTTTCATGGCGTCGAGCCGGGCGTGCGTACGGGCGAGGCGGCCGCGGACCCAGCCGAGGTCGATGACGCGGCGGCCGTCGGCGAGCTTGGTGTCGGCGGCCCAGCGCTGGACGTTGTGCATCGCGCGAATGGCCATGGTGCCGTGCGCGGCGAGGGTGACGCGCTCGTGGTTGAGCTGGGTGGTGATGAGCCGCCAGCCCTTGTTCTCTTCTCCGACGCGGCGGCTGACGGGGACGCGGATGTTCTCGTAGTAGCTGGCGGTGGTGTCGTGCGAGGCGAGGGTGTTGATGCGGGTGCAGGAGTAGCCGGGGTCCGAGGTCGGCACGAGGAGGATGGAGATGCCCTTGTGGGGCGGCACTCCTTCTTCGACGGAGGCGGTGCGGACGGCGAGCCAGACCCAGTCGGCCGTGTCGCCGTTGGTGGTCCAGATCTTCTGGCCGTTGACGACGTACGTGTCCCCGTCCCGTACGGCCCGGGTCTTGAGCGCGGCGAGGTCGGTGCCCGCGTCGGGCTCGCTGTAGCCGATGGCGAAGTCGATCTCGCCGGAGAGGATCTTCGGCAGGAAGTACGCCTTCTGCTCGTCGGTGCCGAACTGCATGATCGTCGGGCCGACGGTGTTGAGGGCCATCAGGGGCAGTGGTACGCCCGCCTGGGCGGCCTCGTCGAAGAAGATGAACTGCTCCATCGGGCTCATGCCGCGGCCCCCGTACTCGGTGGGCCAGCCGACGCCGAGCCTGCCGTCGGCCCCGAGGCGGCGGATGATCTTTCGGTAGAACCGCTTCTGGTCGGCGGGGTCGGCATAGCGCGCGTAGGCGTTCTCGGGCACCAGCTCGGCGAAGTAGGCACGCAGCTCGGCGCGCAACTGCTGCTGCTCGGGCGTGTATTCGAGGTGCACGGCCCCTCCTGGGAGTCTCGCTGTCCGTCGCTCGCGTCCCTGCGGCGCGCATAGACTAGAACCTGTTCCACTCATCTGGAAGGGAGAGTGCGACACCGCCTCAGGGCCGCTTACTTCATGCCCCTCTCTGCCGGGACCGGCCCCGGCTTGCGGTAGACGTACGCGGGCGCTGCGTCCGGGGCGGCGTCCGCCGGAACCTCGTCCGCGTGGGCGTCGTCCGCCAGGGCGCGTACGAGGCCGTGGTCGGGGGACAGTGCGCACGCCGGGTCGGTGCGGGTGGCGTCGCCGGTGAGTGCGTACGCCTGGCAGCGGCAGCCGCCGAAGTCGCTCTCGCGCCGGGCGCAGCTGCGGCACGGCTCGGCCATCCAGCCGGTGCCGCGGTAGCGGTTGAAGGCCAGGGAGTGGTTCCAGATCCAGTCGAGCGGATGGTCGCGGATGTTCGGCGGGTCCAGGTCCGGCAGGGCGGCGGCCGCGGGACACGGCAGGACGGTTCCGTCCGGGGCGACGGTCAGCGAGACCGCCCCCCAGCCGCCCATACAGGGCTTCGCGACACCGTCGAAGTAGTCGGGCACCACCCACACCAGGTCGGTCCGGCCGGCGAGTTGCCGCCGGCGGCGCTCGACGGTGTCGCGGGCGCGGGCGAGCTGGTCGCGGGTGGGGAGCAGGGCGGTCCTGTTGCGCAGGGCCCAGCCGTAGAACTGGGTGTTGGCGAGCTCGATCCGGTCGGCGCCCCAGGCCACGCCCAGGTCGACGATGGCGTCGATTGCGCCGAGGTTGTCGCGGTGCAGGACGACGTTGAGGCCCAGCGGCAGGCCCGCGTCCCGTACGAGCGCGGCGGCCCGCTCCTTGGCGGCGAAGGAGGGGCTGCCGGCGATGCGGCCGGAGGCGGCCGGGTCGGCGTGCTGGACGGAGAGCTGGACGCTGCGCAGCCCGGCGGCCGCGAGGGCGGACAGTCTCGGTGCGCCGAGTCCGACGCCGCTGGTGACCAGCTGGGTGTAGATCCCGGCGGAGTCGGCCGCGGCGGTGATCGCCTCCAGGTCGGAGCGCAACAGCGGCTCACCGCCGGAGAGATGGGTGTGGACGACGCCGAACCGCGCGGCCTGCCGCATGACCTCCTCCCACTCGGCGGTGGCCAGCTCGCGCGACCTGCGGACCAGTTCGAGCGGATTGGAGCAGTACGGGCAGTGCAGCGGACAGGCGTGGGTGAGTTCGGCGAGCAGGGCCCAGGGGCGCGGTGGGTCGGTCATCGCAGCCAGCCCTCCTCGCGTACCCGGTGGAGGAAGTCGGGGACCTCGGTGGCCACGGGCGCGCCCGGGTGGCGCGCCGCCAGGACCTCGACGATCTCGCCGACCGCGCGCCGGCCGTCGCACAGCCGGATGACGCCGCCGGCCTGGGTGTTGAGGACGACGACCCGCTCCGGCAGCACCAGGAGGACGGCCCTGCGCACCGGGTCGTACCGGAACAGCACACCCGGCGCCAGGGCGGGCCGCCACTCGGCGCCCTCGGCCGCGCCCTCGACTGCGCCGTCGGCCGCGCTCACGGCTCGTCCTTGGAGTCGCCGTGGTCCACCGCGTCGAGCAGCGACCACAGCACCTCGCACTTGAAGGTGAGAGCCGCGACCGCCCGCTCCTGGTCATCCTCCGTGCGCGCCCAGTCCAGGACCAGTTCCAGCGCCTCCCCGCCGTCCTGCCGTCCTTGCGTCTCGCGGGTGCGGAAGTAGGCGAGTCCTTCAGGGGCGATCCACCCGTAGTGGCGCTCGAAGGCACCGATGCGGGTGCGCATGATGTCCGGGGCCGACAGCTCGGTGAGCGAGGCGGCCACGGCCTCCAGCGGGGAGTGCAGGCGGCAGAAGTTGACGTAGCCGTCCACGGCGAGCCGCACGCCGGGCAGGACGCCCTCCCCCGACAGGAGCCGGGCCCGGTCGATTCCGGCGGCCTCGCCGAGCCGCAGCCACCGCTCGATGCCGCCCTCCCCCGCGGCCCGCCCGTCGTGGTCCTCGATCCGCCGCAGCCACATGCGGCGCAGCTCCGGAGTCCCGAACTTGGCCGTGATCAGGGCGTCCTTGACGGGGATATGGCGCTGGTAGTGGAAGCGGTTGAGAATCCAGCGCCGCAGCTCGTCGGGGGTCAGGTCTCCTTGGTGCATACGGAGGTTGAAGGGGTGCCGGTCGTGGTAATGCTCCCGTGCGACGGCCCGCAGCCGGTCCTCGAAGGCGGCTGACGCGGGGGATGCGGTCCGTGCGGTGGATGCGGCGGGTGCGGTGGGTGCGGTGGGTGCGGTGGGTGCGGTTGGTGCGGTGGGTGCGGTTGATGCCGCTGATTCCGTTGGCGTGCTCACAGCTCGATGACCATTCCGTCGGCGGCGACCTCGATGCCCCGCTCGGCCAGCAGCTCGTACTGCGAGGCGCCCGGGTCGACCAGGGGGTTGGTGTTGTTGAGATGGGTGTAGAGGCAGCGGGCGGCGAGCGGGGCCAGGCGCTCCGCAGTGCCGCCGGGCCCGTCGATCGGGAGGTGCCCCATGCCGGTCGCGGTGCGCTCGGAGACACCGGTGCGCCGGGGCTCCTCGTCGTCCCAGAACGTGCCGTCGACGATCACGCAGTCGGCGTCGGTGACGGCCTTCTGGAGGGCATCGGGCCAGGAGGCGAGCGCCGGGGCGTAGATGGCGGTGGCACCGGTGGCGCGGTCGGTGAGGCGCAGCGCCACGACCCAGGTCCGGTCGTCCGGACCGGTCATGTCCGCCGCGTACCGGGGGCGCTTGGCGGAGACGGGGACGGCGCTGATCTCGATCGCGGAGTCCGCGGCGAGCGGCTCGGGCAGCTCATGGGGCCCAGATGACTCATGCGGCTCGTGCGGCAACTCCCGCCAGTTGAGGGAGGTGTACGGACCGAGGACCGCGCCCAGGTGGAGCCCGGTGAGCAGGGCCTCGCGTACGGCACCCGTGGCGAGCACCTCCAGGCCACGGGCCTCGCGGAGGCGCGCGATGCCCAGCGTGTGGTCGAGCTCCGCGTCGGTCAGCACCAGGCCCGCCAGCGGGGTGCGCCGCGCGCCGGGCCCGGGGCGGAGCGAGGGGGTGTCCTCGATCTGATCGCCGATGTCGGGGGTGGCGTTGACGACGTACCAGCGGCTGTCCGAGGCCCGTACGGCGAGCGAGGCGTGGCGGCGGCGCCACCGCGGGTGGGCGCGTGCCCCGGTGCAGCCGGGGCACGCGCAGTTCCACTGGGGTACGCCGCCGCCCGCCGCGGTGCCGAGCACCTGCAGCAGCATGGCGGCGGGACTAACGGTCGCTCAGGAAGTACGCGGTGACCTCGAGTCCGGTCTCGACCACCTCGTAGTCGGGGGTCTGCCAGGCCGCCGCGGCCTCCTCACCGCCGGGTCCCGCGTGCTGCGCCTGCTCCACGGCCTGCTGTACGGATTCGGTCATGGGCCATACCTGCCTTTCCTGGTGGGGGGTTTCCCGTTGCGGGAACTGTGCCGGGAGGCGTCTCGGGGGCCATGAGGGTTATCAGGGGTCATAAGGATCACTCCCCGCCCGGCGTGCTCTTGATGCAGGAGCTGTCACAGCGGCGGGAGTTCATCTGTTCAGGTTGACATCGGTCGCAGAATCGCGGACCTGGCGAGCCTCGGTCAATGGTGTGGACCAAGTTATTGACGAGTTAGGAAGGTTTCCTTACATTCACCGGCACCGGCACAACCCCCGTGCTCCACACCCCCTTCTCCGCAACCCCCTGCCCCACAACCCCACTTGGGCCCGCCATACCCAGGCTGTTCCTAGGAGGACCGCCCCATGGCAACAACCCCCCACACCTCCGCAAAGCGCACCTCCAGAAGACTCTCGCCGCACGCGCTCACCGCCGCCGCGGCCGCGACCGCCCTCGCCGCAGGGCTGCTCGTCGCGGTGGCCGGGCCGGGGAACGCGGCGCCCGTGCTGCTCAGCCAGGGCAAGCCGGCGACCGCCTCCTCCGAGGGCGGCGCCGGTCACGCCACGAAGTTCGCCGTCGACGGCGACACCGCCACCCGCTGGGCGAGCGTACGCAATGCCGACCCGCAGTGGATCAAGGTCGACCTCGGCGAGACGGCCACCGTCAGCCGGGTCAAGCTCGTCTGGGACCAGTCCTGCGCCTCGTCGTACAAGGTGGAGTTCTCGACCGACAACTCCACCTGGAAGACGGCGCATTCGACGACGGCGGGCGACGGCGGCACCGACGAGATCGACGCCTCGGGCACCGCCCGCTACGTCCGGGCTACCGGGTCCGTGCGCTGCCGCCCCGCCATGGGCTACTCCCTGCAGGAGTTCCAGGTCTTCGGCACCCGCGGCAGCGACAGCCAGGCACCCTCCACCCCGCAGAACCTGCGCTCCACCGGCTCCACCGCGACCAGCGTCGAGCTGGCCTGGGAGGCGGCCGAGGACAACGTGGGCGTCGTGGCGTACGACATCTACCACGACGGCAACAAGGTCGCCGAGGCGGCGGGCAGCGCCACGGCCAAGAAGGTCACCGGGCTGAAGCCCGGCACCGACTACCGCTTCACGGTCTTCGCGCGCGACGCGGCGGGCAATGTCTCCCAGGCCAGCAACGCGGTGCCGGTCACCACCCCGCCGAGTTCCGACACCACGAAGCCGTCCACGCCGTCCGGCCTGACCGTCGCCGGCACCGCGGCCGACAGCGCCTCGCTGAAGTGGACCGCCGCGACGGACGACGAGGCCGTGGCGGGCTACGACGTCTACAGCGGCTCGACCGTCGTCGCCCCCGACGTCGCGGGCACGACGGCGAAGGTGACCGGTCTCGCGGCCGACACGACGTACAGGTTCACCGTCCGGGCCAAGGACACCTCGGGCAACGTCTCGGACCCGAGCAACGAGGTCAGCGCGAAGACGAAGCCGGCCGGCGGAGGTGACTCGGTTCCCTCCGGCATCAAGACGATCTCGTCCGGCTGGTCGATCCCCTGGGGACTGAGTTGGCTCCCGGACGGCTCGGCGCTCTTCACCGAGCGGGATACGTATCTGGTGCACAAGCTCACCCAGGCAGGCCAGAAGACCGAGGTCGGCAAGGTGCCCAACGTGGTGACCACCGGGGGTGAGGGCGGGCTGCTCGGCGTCGCCGTGTCGCCGGACTGGAACAGCGACCACCACATCTATCTGATGCACTCGGCCTCGGGCGACAACCGGATCGTGCGGATGACGTACGACGGCTCCTCGCTCAGCGACTACACGGTGCTGGTCACCGGCATCAAGAAGAACAAGTACCACAACGGCGGCCGGATCAAGTTCGGCCCCGACGGCTACCTCTACGCCACCACGGGCGACGGCCAGACCCCGGACCTCGCGCAGGACAAGAACTCCCTCAACGGCAAGATCCTGCGGATGACCAAGGACGGAAAGCCCGCGCCGGGCAACCCGTTCGGCACGCTCGTCTACTCCCTCGGCCACCGCAACCCGCAGGGCATCACCTGGGACCCGGAAGGCAGGCTCTGGGAAGCCGAGTTCGGCAACAGCAAGTACGACGAGCTCAATCTGATCGAGTCCGGCAAGAACTACGGCTGGCCGGTCTGCGAGGGCAGCTGCGACAACTCCGGCATGACCAACCCCAAGCGGCAGTGGGCCGTGAGCGAGGCCTCGCCGAGCGCCGTCGCCTACGCAGACGGCGCCATCTACATGGCGGCGCTGCGCGGTGAGCGGCTGTGGCGGATACCGGTCGACGGCTCCAACGCGGGCACCCCGGCCGCGTACTACGTCAACCAGTACGGGCGGCTGCGGACGGTGGAGAAGGTCCCGGGCAAGAACGCCCTGTGGCTGTCCACGACCAACGCCGACAACAACGGAGGGGAACCGGACGGTGCGGACAAGGTGTTCCAGGTCGAGCTGAAGTAGCGCACGGCCTGTCCGCTGGGGGCGCGCTCTCGCCGAGCGCGCCCCTGCGGGCCCTCGCGGGCCCGCCCCGCCTCAGGCGGACCTCTCGTCCGGGAGTGGCGCGGCCCGCGGTACTACCGCATCCGGCGCGCCTGGAGCCCGTGCCCGCCGAGCGGCCCGACCTCCAGGCCGCGCTCCCGGCAGACCGTGACCAGGCCGGGCAGGGCGCCCAGCGCTGCCCGCCACGCGTCCGGGGCGCTCGTACGGTCGGAGTCGTGCAGCAGGACGGTCGCTCCGCCGCGCAGCGACCGCGTCATCTCGGACAGCACACCGGCCGGATTCGCCTCCGCCGTCCAGTCGTGGCCCCAGACCGACCAGAGCACCGGCTGCAGCCCGGCCCGCCGGGCGGCGGCCCAGCGCCCTCCGGTGAGGACGCCGTACGCCGGCCGGTACCACAGCGGCCGCACGCCGCCGATGCGCAGGACGGCATCCGCGGCGCGCGACACATCGCGGAGGTCGCGCCGGGGCCTCGGGTACCACGGCCACTCGTGCCGCCAGCCGTGGACGGCCAGTTCATGGCCCTCGGCGACGATCCGGCGGCCGAGCCCCGCGTACCGCTCGAGTTCCGCGCCGAGGACGAAGAACGTGGCCCGCACGGAGAGCCGGTCCAGTTCCCGCAGGAAGTGCGGGGTGCTCCGCGGGTCGGGCCCGTCGTCGAAGGTGAGGGCCACATGGCGCGGGTCCCCCTGACCGTCGAGGGCGGGGCTCACCGCCCGGCGCAGGGCCGGGAGCCAGGTGGCCGCGGGTCCGAAGTGCCAGCCGGCGGTGGCCAGTGCCGCGACGGCTGTCACCGTGGCGGTGGTACGCGCTGTCACCACATCTGCTCCCCGTTCTTCCCCGAGACCACCGGTGACCTGGCCAGTTGCACACTGCCCAGCACCAGCACGGCGAGTGCCACGGCCTCCGGCAGTATCCGCAGTCCCAGGGTGATGTGCTCGTCGAAGAGCACGACGCCGAGGATCACGCTGAGGAGCGCGTCGCCCAGGGTGAGCGCGGGCTGCGAGGCCACGAGCGTGCCCGCGTGCAGGGTCACCTGGAGCAGGAAGAAGCTGGCGAGCCCGACGACCGCGACCGCATACGTCTGCCACGCCGTCAGGAAGTCCCCCACCCCCTCGGCCAGCCGCCCGATGGCGTCCTTCATCAGCGCCGCGGTGCAGGAGAAGCCGATGGCCGTCGCAGTACCGAGCACCGCGGCCTTCGGCGCGGACGGCAGCCGGAGACCCACGGCGATCAGCACGGCCACCCCGACCAGCACCGACAGGGCCACCGGCAGCCACCTGCCGTCCGGCACGGTCGAGCTGCCCTCCGCGGGCTCGGCCAGGCGCAGGAAGGCGGCGAGTCCCGCGGCCATGGCGAGGAAGGCCCACCGGGTGCGGACATCCGGCCGGTGGTGGAAGACCATGCTGCCCACCACCAGCGTGAACAGCAGTTCCGTGGTCATCACGGGCTGCACCACGGCCAGTGGCCCGGCGGCGAGGGCGCCGGCCTGGCAGATCCCCGACAGGACGAGCGTGCCCGCCCCCCAGAGCCAGACCGGGTGGCGGAGGAGGGGCAGCAGCCAGCCGAGCCGCCGGGCCGCGGCCGCGGGCTGCTCCTCGGCAGCGGCACGGCGCTGCAGCACGGACGCGGCCGCGTTGGCGAGCGCGCCGAGCAGCGCCAGGGCGACCGAGAGGGCGGTCAGCACTCGACGCCCACCTCGCTCGCCTCCGGGCGCTTGCTGTGTTCGATCAGCGGCTTCCGGCCGCGGGCGGTGCCGACGCTCTCCCTCAGCCTTCGGCCGGGTGGCGATGCCCCCGGCGAAGCCAGGGGGAGTGCCCCCACGACACCTGCGCTCGTTCCTCGCTTGATCTCGTCACTTTCACAGCGTCTTATAGCGCCTCCGGCGCGGGCGGCGCGCCCCTTGGCTCGCTCAGTCGTCCTCGTCCCGTCCATGGCTTCTCCGGACCTCGCAGCGCGCCTCAGCCGAAGCGCTTGGCGAGCGCACGGAAGACGCCGGGTGCGGCACCGTGCACGCGCGCGGGCAGGCCGAGCCAGGGCGGTACGAAGGCCTCCTCCCGCCCGGTGACGAGGGCCTGCCACACGGCGTCCGCCACCCGCCCCGGGGGCACGGGCCGCGGCCTGCTGCGGTGGTACGGCACCCCCCGGCGGCTGAAGAAGGGGGTGTCCACGGCGCCGGGCATGACCATCGACACCCGTACGCCCGTGAGGCCGAGCTCGTGGAGCTCATAGCGCAGGCTGTCCGCGAAGGCCATGAGTCCCCCTTTCGTGGCGGCGTACACCGCCTCGTCGCGCACCCCCACACACCCGGCCATGGAGCCGAGCATCACCACGCGCCCCGCTCCCCGGCTGACCATCCCGGGCAGGAAGAGCCGCACCAGGTGGACCACGGCGGACAGGTTGACCGACAGGACCCGGTCGATGGCCTCCCGCGGCATCCCGGTGAACGGTCCGGCCCAGCCGATCCCCGCGGCCGCGACCAGCGCGTCGACCCGGCCACCGCGCTCCAGAGCCTCTTCCGCGAGCCGCTCGCGGCCGCCGCTGTCGGTGACGTCGGCGGGCAGCGGGGTGCCGTCCGTCAGCTTGGCCACCCCGGCGAGCCGCTCCTCGTCGCGCCCGTTGAGCAGCAGCTGCCAGCCGCCCTCGGAGGCCAGCCGCTCGGCGACCGCCGCGCCGATCCCTGAGGACGCACCCGTGATGAGCGCTACGGGTCGCTCAGCGCCGGAAGCGGCACGGCGCCGGGGCCTGTGGGGCATCGTGGGTCCTCCGGGTCTTCAGAAGCTGCGCTTCCAGCATCCTGGCTACCCGGCTGGGCCGCCTCCTCACAGCCCACGGTCCGATCCACCCGAACAGCTCGATTCAGGCCGCCGCCCGTGCGGCATTCAGCCCTTCGGCACGACCCTCGGCCCCGGCCTCACCCAAGCCGCGGCCCCAGCCCGGTCCCGACCGACCTCGACCCTGGAGTCTCATGGAGCGGCGTTTCGTGGTGCTCAGCGCGAGCATGGGCGCGGGCCACGACGCGGTGGCCGGCGAACTCGCGCGCCGATTGCGGGCCCGGGGCCACGACGTCCTGGTACGGGACGTGCTCGCGCTGCTGCCGCCGGGCGCCGGGGCGGCCCTGCGCTCCTTCTACCGCGCCTCGGTCCGCTATGCCCCGCAGCTGTACGCGGGGATCTACGCGGCCTTCCTGTCGCCCGGCGAGGGGCCTCGGCCCGGCACCTCTCCCCTGGCCGCGCTGGCCGAGCGCCGGCTGACGGACCTGGTGGAGCGCCGAGGCGCCGACGCCGTGGTGTCCACCTTCCACCTGGCGGCGCAGATCACCGGTCGGATGCGTGAACGGAAGGTCCTGGAGATCCCCAGCGCTGTGGTCGTCATCGACTTCGCCGTGCACCGGGGTTGGCTGCATCCCGGCAACGACCTCCACCTCTGCGTCACCGAGGCCGCGGCCGAGGCCGCGCGCCGGGGGACCGGCCGCCCCGCCGCCGCGCCAGGTCCCGTGGTGCCCCCGGAGTTCCTCGCGGCCGCCGGCGCCCCGGACGCGCGGTGGCGCGCCACGCTCACCCGCCATGCGCCGGACCGTCCCGCGGTCCTGCTCTCCGCGGGTGCGTGGGGAGTCGGCTCGGGGCTGAAGTCCACGGCGCAGGCGCTGTCCCACCACGGCTGCCTGCCCGTGCTGCTGTGCGGCCGGGACGAGCGGCTGCGGCAACGGGCGGCCCGGCTGCCGGGTGTGCTGGCGCTGGGCTGGGTGGGCGACCTGGCGGGTCTGATGTCGGCAGCCCGGGTCCTGGTCGACAACGCGGCGGGCCAGACCGCGGTGCAGGCGCTCGCTGCCGGACTCCCCGTGATCGGTTACCGCCCCATCCCCGGCCATGGGGCGGAAGGGGTACGGGAGATGGCGGCGGCCGGCCTCTCCGCGTACGCCGAGTCGCCGGGCGAGCTGCTCGCCACCGTCGGTCGACTGGCCCTCGACGGTCCTGGGCGCAGTCGGCGTATCGCCGAGGGAAGGGCGGCCTTCAGAGCGGACGCCGCCCAGCTCCTCTGCGATCTGGCCGGATGACCGGGATCGTCAGCGTCGCTGACGACGTCCGGCAACGGCTCCGAACGGGACCTTACGGGAGTGACGGCCACCGGGGGCGAGGCCGGCCGGATGGAGAGCCGGGTCAGGCGTAAGCCCGGTCGGCAGGCCTCGACGATGGCGTGATCCGCCGGGGTGTTCAGGCGCCGCTCCCGGACGGCTCGAGTCCGGCCAGCGCCGCACCTTCCGCCAGCGCCTCGCGGAGCATGGCGGGCGTGAGCCTGCCCGTGAAGGTGTTCTGCTGGCTGACGTGGTAGCAGCCGAGGAGGTGCAGCGTGGACCCGCCGCCCGCGTCGGGGAGTTCGATGTGCACGCCGTGGCCGAACCGCGGGCGCGGGCGCGGCACCTGCCACCCGGCCTCCTCGAGCACCGGCAGCAGCGCCTGCCAGCCGAACGCACCGAGCACCACGACCGCCCGAAGGGTCGGCCGCAGCAGCTCGAGCTCCCGGGCCAGCCACGGACGGCAGGTGAGCCGCTCCTGTGGCGTCGGCTTGTTGGCGGGCGGCGCGCAGTGCACCGGCGCGGTCACCCGTACCCCGTAGAGCTCGAGGCCGTCGCCGCGCGCCGTCGATTCCGGCTGCGACGCCAGCCCTACGGCGTGCAGCGCGGCGAAGAGGACATCGCCCGAGCGGTCGCCGGTGAAGATCCGGCCGGTGCGGTTGCCGCCGTGCGCCGCCGGGGCGAGCCCGACGACGGCGAGTGCGGCATCGGGCGGCCCGAACCCCGGCACCGGGCGCGCCCAGTAGTCCCACTCCTGGAACGCCCGCCGCTTGACCCGGGCGGTCTCCTCCCGCCACTCCACCAGGCGCGGGCAGGCCCGGCAGCGGATCAGCTCGTCGTCCAGGGCGGCGAGGTCACCGGCCCGGGGTGCCGTGCGGGACGGAAAGTCCGGCGCATCGGGGCCCGGTGCTCCCCCGGTCCCTCGCTTCCGCTGCTCACCCTGCACGACGCCGCCTCCTCGCAGACCTGGCCGGATGCCTGCGCCGGTTCCCTACCCCGGCTCCCTGCACCGGCTCCGTACGCCGCGCCGTTGAGCGCTCCGTACGGATCCGTGGCTCCACTCCGATCATCGCGCGATCCGGCCCGCCTGTGGGCCCAAGGGCGCTGACGCCTCGGCAGGTGTGACCGGCGGTAGCGACGCATGTGACAGGTGTCAAGTGGCGTGACGCTCACGAATGTTTAACGAATCGCTGATTTTTGAGCCTCTTGATGTCACAGTTGCTCACGAGGATGCAGTTACTGACCGGTTGGACCAAAGAGTTGGGAGGTGCCATGGCACTCCGCAGAGCGACCGCAGCGGACGTTCTCGCCATGCTGAGCACCCTTCTGCTCGCGGTCCTGATGTTCTGCCAGGCAGCCGCAACTCCCGCGGAGGCCGGGGACATCCGCGCCGGCGGAGCCCCGAAGGAAGCCGACTCCTTAGCCGGCGGCCCGTCCTGGGACGACCCCCATCCCGCCGACGGGCCGCATCCGCATCCCAGCGCCACCCGGCCGTACAACCGGCCCATTGCGCTCCCGCCGCCCACCGGCGGCCGCACCCTCAGCGTCTTCACCAGCGACGGCGGCCCAGCCGCCCGCTCCATTCCCCGGCCCACGGCGCACGGCCCTCCCCACGGCCAACCAGGCCTCGGCCCCGCAGCACGCCCCGCCGTACTGCAGGTGTTCCGCCTCTGATCGGGCCAGTCGGCTCCCGCACGGCTTTCCCCCACTGCGTACCTGCGATCCGACCAGGACGACCACCCCCACTGCGCGCCCTTCACCGGGCGCGCCGGAGGAACACCCCCATGCACACCCTTATGAAGAACGCCCGTGCCTTCCGGGACCGGGCCGCCGCGCAGGCCGACGAGTTCGGCCGCCTGGCGGAAGGCCAGTCCCCGGAAGCGCTGTTCATCACCTGCTCCGACTCGCGGGTGATCCCCTCGCTGATCACCGGAGCCCGCCCCGGCGAGCTCTTCGAACTCCGCACGGCGGGCAGCATCATCCCCGCTCACCGGCCGGACCGACCATCGAGCGAGGCGGCCACGATCGAGTACGCCGTCGAGGTCCTCGGCGTCGCGGACATCGTCGTCTGCGGCCACTCCCACTGCGGGGCCGTCGGCGCCATGGTGCGCCGCGAGGACCTCTCCGGCGTCCCCGCCGTCCGCGGCTGGCTGGAGAGCGCATCGCCTCCGCCGGTCTTCGTCGACCCCTCGGCGCCCGACATCGCCGAGGCCGTCCAGGACCACGTACTCCGGCAGCTCCGGCAGTTGCGCGACTATCCGTGCGTCGCGCGGGGGATGGCCGAGGGTCGGCTGCGCCTGCACGGCTGGTTCTACGAGATAGCCACGGGGTCTGTGCTCGCGCACCGGGCCGACGACGACGCCTTCCTTCCGCTATGAACGCGGAGACCACCCGCGTGAGCGGGATACCCGAGCAGGAGAGTCGCGGACCGGGAACCTACGCCCCCGGGACCTATGACCCAGGAACCTACGACACGGAGGCCCAAGGCCACGCAACCTATGACACAGGGCCCCACGGCCACCCGGCCTACGACACAGGAACCCACGGCACCGCAACCGATGGCACAGGAACCCACCGCCGCCCGACCTACGACACAGGGCCCCACGGCCACCCGGCCTACGACACAGGAACCCACGGCACCGCAACCGATGGCACGGGAGCCCACCGCCGCCCGACCTACGACACAGGGCCCCACGGCCACCCGGCCTACGACACGGGAACCCACAGCCGGCCGACCTACGACACCGGAACCCACGGCACCGTAAGCCCCGAACCGGAAAGCCGCAGGCGCGAAAGCAGCGGGCCCGGGGGCGGGCCAGGGTCTCGGGGATCAGGCAACCGCGGACGCCACCGGCGGGCGGCGCAGCAGCGCGGGGACCGCCCCTCCACCTCCACCCTGCGGACCGACATCACCGCGTCGGTCGTCGTCTTCCTCGTCGCCCTACCGCTGTGCGTGGGCGTGGCCGTCGCGTCCGGAGTCCCGGCCGAACTCGGCCTGGTGACGGGCATCGTGGGCGGTATCGTCACCGGGATGCTCCCGGGGAGCAGCCTGCAGGTCAGCGGCCCCGCCGCGGGCCTGACCGTCCTCATGCTCGAAGCCGTCACCGAGTTCGGTATCGGCGCCCTTGGCGTGTTCGTCGTGACGGCGGGCGTGCTCCAGCTGGTGATGGGCGCGCTGCGCCTCGGCCGCTGGTTCCGCGCCATCTCCATTGCCGTCGTGGAAGGCATGCTCGGTGGCATCGGTCTGGTGCTGATCGCCGGTCAGCTCTACGCGATGGCGGACGCGAAAGCGCCCGGCTCGGGGCCGGCCAACATCGCGGGCCTGCCCGGGATGTTCGCCAAGACGGCCGGTTCGCCGCCGGCGCTGACGGCCTTCGCGCTCGGCGTGGGCACCGTCGTGATCATGGCCTGCTGGAAGCACATGCCGGAGAAGGTCCGCGTGCTCCCCGCACCGCTCGCGGCCGTCGCGCTCACCACCGCCGCCGTGGGGCTGTTCCAGCTGCCCGTGAAGCGGGTGGAGGTCAAGGGCCTCCTGGGCGCGATCCAGCCGCCGGGCCTCGACGACCTCGACGGGATCATGGAGGCCGGAATCGTCGGGGCGGTCGGCACCGTCGTCGCGATCACCCTCATCGCGTCGGCGGAGAGCCTGTTCAGCGCCGCCGCGGTCGACCGGCTGCACAGCGGCCCCGGCACCGACTACGACAAGGAGCTGATGGCCCAGGGAGCGGGCAACACGGTGTGCGGTGCGCTCGGTGCGCTGCCGATGACCGCCGTCATCGTGCGCAGCGCGGCCAACGTCCAGGCGGGCGCCAAGACCAAGGTCTCGCGGGTGCTGCACGGCGTATGGCTGCTGCTCTTCGCGGCGCTGCTGCCCGCCGCGCTCGGCCTCATCCCGGTGGCCACGCTCGCCGGCATCCTCGTCTTCTCGGGCTGGAAGCTGATCCCGCTGGGCGAATTGAAGCCGCTGTGGCGCGAACACCGCGGCGAGGCGCTGATTCTGATGGTGACGGCCATCGCCATCATCGCCACGAGCATGTTCGAAGGCGTGCTGGTGGGGCTGCTGCTCGCGGTCGCCAAGACCGCGTGGGACACCTCGCACATCCAGGTGCAGGTGGACGACAGTGGCGGCAAGGCTGCCCCCGTACGCGTGGCCATTTCGGGCAACGCGACCTTCCTTCGCCTGCCGCGGATCCTCGACGCCCTGGAGGGTCTGCCGAAGGACCGTCAGATCGAGCTCGACCTGCTCGACCTGCGGCACTTGGACCACGCGTGCCATACGGCGCTGACGAACTGGGCGGACAAGCACAACAAGGAAGAGGGCGTCACGCGTGTAGTGATGTCAACGGTCTGACCGAAGACCACGGTTGTGTGGTCGCGGGCCCCCTCACTCCCCGGGCGGGAGCGAGGGGGCCCGCGTGTCCTGTCTCGCGCGCTCACGGCCGCTGACAGACCCGGAACCCGCTCGCAGCCGGTCCACGGGCTCCGCCCCTGGCCCCCTGGGGGCTGGGGGCCGAGCTCCGAGGTCCGGCAAGGGGCGGATCAGGGGGGAGAGCCGCCGCGCCGGCGGCGGCGCGGCCACCTCCCCCATGATCGTGTTCTCGCAGACACAGGCGCTGCGCCACGTGTCCACGAGCGTCTCCGGAGCGATACTGGCACTGCCCGGCGGTGCTACTTCGCCCAAGGGGGTTGCACGATGAGGATTGCCTGACACAGAGTCAGCAAAGTCGCCGCGGGTCCCGCCCGAGTCCACTCGGGCCCGCCGCGCAACTGTCGAGATCATTAAGCCGCCACCCTCTCTGACCTGCGAATACCTGGTCCTGGCGGCGGCCAGGCTCACTCGGAGGTACACCATGAAGATGCTGATCAACGTGCCCGAGACCGTGGTCGCCGATGGCCTGCGCGGGCTGGCCGCCGCTCACCCCGAGCTGACGGTCGACGTCGAGAACCGCGTGATCGTACGGCGGGACGCCCCCGTCGCCGACAAGGTCGGACTGGTCTCGGGCGGCGGTTCCGGCCACGAGCCACTGCACGGCGGATTCGTCGGGCCCGGGATGCTCGATGCGGCCTGTCCCGGAGAGGTCTTCACCTCCCCCGTCCCCGACCAGATGGCGCGCGCCGCGGCGGCCGTGGACAGCGGCAAGGGCGTGCTGTTCATCGTGAAGAACTACACGGGCGACGTGCTCAACTTCAACATGGCCGCGGAGCTGGCGGAGGACGAGGGAATCCAGGTCGCCAGCGTGCTGGTGAACGACGACGTGGCCGTCACCGACAGCCTCTACACGGCCGGGCGGCGCGGTGTGGGCGCCACCCTGTTCGTCGAGAAGATCGCGGGCGCGGCGGCCGAGGAAGGCGCGCCACTGGAACGCGTCGAGGCCATCGCCCGAAAGGTCAACGAGTCCTCGCGGAGCTTCGGGGTCGCGCTGAGCGCCTGCACGACCCCGGCCAAGGGCGGCCCCACCTTCGACCTGCCGCCCGGCGAGCTGGAGCTGGGCATCGGCATCCACGGCGAGCCGGGGCGCGAGCGCCGCGCCATGATGACGTCGCGCGAGATCGCGGACTTCGCGGTCGACGCCGTCCTGGAGGACCTGCGGCCGGACTCCCCCGTGCTGGCCCTGGTCAACGGCATGGGCGCGACGCCGCTGCTCGAGCTGTACGGGTTCAACGCCGAGGTGCAGCGCGTGCTGGGCGAGCGCGGCGTGAGCGTCGCCCGGACGCTCGTCGGCAACTACGTCACCTCGCTCGACATGGCCGGCTGCTCGGTGACGCTGTGCCAGTCTGATGAGGAACTGCTGCGGCTGTGGGACGCGCCGGTGGCGACGGCGGGGCTGCGCTGGGGCCGGTGATCCAGGACGAGGACCGGCCCGGAGGAGGTCCGGGACCGGACGCGGCGCCCGGCGCCAGGGCTCATGCGACATCGCCCTTGCGCCGGAGGCCGCCCGTCACCGGCCGCGCCGCCCACTGCCCCTCCGTCGCCCGCTCACGACCCCTGTCGCCGGCTCACAGCCCCCGCTCGGCGAGGTACGCATCGAACTCCTCGCTGCGCTGGGTGTCTTCGAAGACCACGTACCGCGTGAGCTTCCCCCACCGGACGTGCCCGTAGATGGTGCCCTCGTTCTCGTAGACGGTCTCGCCCCGCTCGTCCTCGCAGGAGTCGTGGAAGCGCAGGCAGATCCGGGTCGCCCAGGGCGGCCCCGAGACGAGGACGTCATCGAACTCGATCTTGAGGCCGGTGTCCACGAACCGCTGCAGCCACTTCTCGAGCTCCTTCTTGCCGCGGAACTCGCCGGCCCAGGAGCTGCGGCCGGGAAAGATGAACCGCACGTCGTCCGCGTACGTCCGGAGCTGCGGCGCGAGGTCGCCGTCGGCCAGCCGCCGCGCGTTGTAGCGGACCATCGCGCCCACCGCCGCCTCGTACAGCGCGGGCAGGACGGCCCCCGCGACGATTCCGGCGACAACGGCTGATCGGCTCCTGCCCGGCATCCCGGTCCTCCTCGCACTCGGCGGTCCCACTCGGATGTGACCGTAGTGCCCCGGGGAACCGCGCGCACGGCGGTCACGGCGGATCGTGGCGGTCACGGCGGATCGTGCCTGTTCCGCGCATGGGTACGGCTCCGGCGCAGGCCACGGGGGTAGCGTCGCGCCCGTGGATGAGCGATACGGGCCGCGCTCCGCTTCGCCGGAGACGCCCTGCTGACGACCACCGAGGAGTTCCGCTGCGTTCTCGCCCGGCGGGCGGAGCGCACGTGACCGGCCGACGCAGGGTCAGAACTTGTCGCTGCCCATGTGCTCGGCGAAGGAAGCCGGATCGGCGTCGAATCCGCGAACGGCCGGCCGGAACTCCCACTCCCCCACGTCGTCCCGGGTGAACTCCGCAACGATCGCGGCCGTGGACTCCGAAACGCCTGCGAAGTCGCTCGTCGCCAGTTCAGCATGCCCTTCGAGGATCCGGATGCTGCTGTTCGGCACGTCGCCGAAGGTCATCCGCCCTTCGCGCTGCTGGATGGCCACGCCCACGACCACGCGCGCGTACGTCGGCGCCAGCCGCTCGAGTTCCAGGGTCATGGCCTCATCGGTGCCAAGCCCCTGACCGGTGCGGCTGTCCCTGTTGAGGGTGATGGTGCCGTCGGGCGACCGGCTGTCGAAGTGGACGAGGTAGGCGGGCTTGCCGTACGGGGCATCCGCGGGATAGGTGGCGGCGACGATGTCGAGATCGTGGTCCGGCGCCCCGAAGGGGCTGGGGTCCCACTTGAGCGCCACCTCGACTTTGCTGATCCCCTTGCTGAGACTGCTCACGGACTTCCTTCCTCCCCGAACCGCGCCGGCATGTGATGGAGCACCCTGGGGCCCGGCGCCGGTGACACCGTCGCGCCGCTCCATGGCTGAGAGTGTTTCAGCAGGCGGCTGCCCCGCTCCAGGGTGTTGGCCAAGGTGGCGTGGCGGAGAAGCGAATTTCGGCCATCCACGGCACGGCCAGGGCTCTGGCCTGTGGTTCACGCGTGCGGGACGACGGCGACAGGACGGGCCGCGTGATGCAGCACCGCCTGGGTCACCGGTCCGATGGGGGCTCCCGCGGCCGCGGTCCGGTTGCGCCGCCCCACGATCAGCAGACTCGCATCTGCACCCGCTTCCACGATCTGCCGTCCCGCCGAACCGGACGCCAGCCGCTCGTCCACCCCCACCGCGGGGAACCTCTCCCGCAAGGGACTCAGCACGTCCTCCAGCTCCTGCCTCACACGCGACTCCAGCCCCGCGCCCGCCGCCGGGTCCAGGAGTGCGGACGGGGAGGCGTACAGCGAGTCCCGGCTCCAGGCATGGACCACGCGCAGCGTGGATCCCCGAACGGCGGCGGTCTCGAAGGCGAAGTCGATCAACGGGCCGCACGGGCGGCGGAAGTCCAGCCCGACGACGACCGGGCGACCCTCGTCCTCTTCCAGCCTGGCTTCCCCGCGGACCACCACCACCGGCCGCCGTGCCCGGGAGATCACCGTCAGTCCGACGGAGCCGACCAGGAATCCGGCGAGACCACCGAGCCCGCTGGAGCCGAGGACCAGGAGCTCCGACTCCCGGGCGGCGTCCAGGAGCACCTCGGCCGGCGTGTCCGCAGTCTCGTTCGCGGCGATCACCAGGCCCGGATGCCGGTCACCGGCCCGGCGCCATGCCCTGCGGAGCTGAGCCTCCTCCCAGTCTCGCTGGGCCGCGGCGCCCCTGAAGAACCGCTGGCCGCCGGTCTGCCCGTCCGAGGCGTGCACGATGCACAGCGCCAGACCGCGCAGCGCGGCCTCCCCGGCTGCCCATTCAGCGGCCGCCAGGCTCTCCGGAGAGCCGTCGACACCGACGGCCACGGGTCGTTTCACCATGGATATCCCAACGCCCCCCACGGCTTCGGGGCGTACCCCTTCCCATGGCCAGCCTCCCGCCCGCGCTGCTTCCGCCAGAGGGGCCGAACGTCCTTTTCCGCGGCCATCGGTCCCGTGGGAACGGGGCGCCGGATCACGCGTGAAGGTGCCTTGCCGTGGCCGCGGGCTTACTGTCTCCGTATGAGCGGCGGGGACGAATCGCCCGCCGGCTGGGGCGAGACCCCGGCCGTCGCCGGCGACGGCGACGACGGCCTGGAGAAGCCGGCCGAGCATCTGCAGCAGGGGCTGGAAGGACTCGGCGCGCACGCGGGCGGGCTCTTTCTGCTCAATCCGGAGCAGGTCTTGGAGCTCACGATCCTGGTGGGGCTACCGCGCGAATTCGCCGGACCGTGGGAGCGGGTGAGTCTCGCCGCTCCGAATCCGGTGGCCGACCCGGTGCGCACGGGCGAACTGGTCTGGGTGAGCAGCCAGGAAGGCTGGATGCGCCACTATCCGCGCATCGCCGTCGCCGTCCCGTACGACTACTCGCTGGCCGCCGTCCCGGTCAGCGGCTCGGGCGGCAGCTACGGGTCGGTGTTCGCGCTGTGGCCCGGCGCCCAGCCGTACCCGATCCCCGATGAGCTGCGGGACGGGATCTGGAGCCTGGCTGCGCGCCTGGGCCGCGAGCTGGACCGGTCCACCGCTGAAGGGCACCGTCCGCGTCACCGGGGCGAGCCGCTCATCGTGAGCGCGTCCAGCCCCGCCCCAGGAACCGCCGAGGCCACCGAGCGGATGTACGCGCGGCTGCCCGAGGGCGTCTTCGCGCTGGACGTCCACGGGAGCATCACCGCGGTGACCCCCGCCGCCGCTCGCCTGCTCGGAGAGCCGGCCGTACGGCTCGTCGGCGCCCGGCCCTGGGAGCTGCTGCCCTGGCTGCACGACCCGCTCTACGACCGCTACCGGGCCGCCGCGATCAGCGGGCTGCCCACATCGGACATCGGGCTGCGCCCTCCCGACCAGTGGCTGAACTTCGAGGTGTACCCGGACACCTCGGGCGTCAGCGTCCGCGTCAGCCCGGCCCCCGGGCAGCGTGTTCCCGTCCAGCCGGCGGATCTGGCCCACGAGCTGCTGCCCGCCCCCACGGGGGCGCTGTATCACGTGCTCCACCTGGCGACGACCCTGACCGAGGCCATCGGCGTGGAGGACGTGGTGAACCTGGTCGCCGACGAGATCATGCCCGCGTACGGTGGCCAGGCGCTCGCCGTACTCGCCACCGACGGCGGACGGCTGCAGATCGTCGGCCAGCGCGGCTACCCGCGCGAGGTGGTCGCGCGCTATACCGAAAGCCCGCGGTTCGCGTTCACGCCCGGCGCGCGGGCGCTGCACTCCGGCCAGGCCGGCTTCTACGAGTCGGTGGCGGACCTGGACCGGGACTTCCCGCACGGCACCGGCCGGCACGACGGCATGGCGTCCTGGGCCTTCCTGCCCCTCATCGCCTCCGGCCGCCCGATCGGCACCTGCGTCCTCGCCTACGCCCGGCCGCACCACTTCACCGCCACCGAACGCGCCGTGCTGGTCTCCCTGGGCGGCCTGATCGCCCAGGCACTGGACCGTGCCCGCCACTACGACATGAAGCTGGAGCTCGCCCGCGGACTCCAGCACGTCCTGCTGCCTCAGGCCCTCCCCGTCGTCCCCGGCCTGGCGACATCCGCGCGCTATCTGCCCGGCACCGAGGGCATGGACATCGGCGGAGACTTCTACGACCTCGTACCGGTCGGCCGGGACGCCGCGGCCGCCGTCATCGGCGACGTACAGGGCCACAATGTCACCGCCGCGGCCCTCATGGGCCAGATCCGGTCGGCCGTCCACGCCTACACCACGGCCGACACCCATCCCGGGCAGGTCCTCGCCAGTACCAACCGGCTGCTCGCAGACCTCGAAACCAGCCTGTTCGCCAGCTGTGCCTGCCTCCGCCTGGACCTGCGGCACCGGGAGGCCTGCCTGGCCAGCGCCGGGCACCCGCACCCCCTGGTGCGCACGCCCGACGGGGCGGTCCAGGCGCTGCCCACCCCGGGCGGCCTGCTGCTGGGCGTCGAGCGGGACAGCGACTACCCGGAGTCCTGGTTCCCGATGCCGGTCGGAACCACGGTCGTGCTCTACACCGACGGGCTGGTGGAGACGCCCGGTACCGACTTCGGCGATGCGGTGGCCGAGCTGGCCGAGGAGGTGTCGCGGGCCGGAAGCCTGCCCCTGGAGGACCTCGCGGACGCCCTCGTCCGCCGCGCCCACATCGCCCGGCACCGCACCGACGACATCGCGCTGCTCCTCCTCCGCACGGTCCAGGAGAGCGGGGAATGAGGCCCACTGCCGAGCTGCAGCCGTGGGGATTGCGCCGGATCGTACGGGTTTAACTCAAGGACGGGAGATCACCACAGGAAGGGAGCCGTCCTGCCCGTTCCGATGCGAAGGAGGCAGCCATGACCACTGCACGGGAGATCATGCACGCCGGCACCACGTGCGTGCAGGAGGACCAGACCCTGGAGGACGCGGCGCGCATGATGCGCGACCTGGGCGTCGGCTCCCTCCCGATCTGCGGCCCCGACGACCGGCTCCACGGGATCATCACCGACCGCGACATCGTCGTAAAGTGCATCGCCAAGGGCAAGGACCCCAAGACCATGACCGCGGGCTACCTCGCCCAGGGCAAGCCGGTCACGATCGATGCCGAGGCCGACGCCGGCTCGGTCCTGCGGGCCATGGAGGAGCACCGCATCCGTCGGCTGCCCGTCATCGACGACCATCGCCTGGTCGGCATGATCAGCGAAGCGGACCTCGCCCGCCACCTCTCGGAGAAGCAGGTCGGCCACTTCGTCGAGGTGGTCTGCGCAACCCCCTGACCCCCATGAAGCCCCGTACGACATGAAGCCCCCGTACGACGAAGGGGCCCACCGGTCCCGTCGACGACCCGCTGTTCCCGGCCTTCGCCTCCGCGGTCGCCGAGGTACGAGTCCTGCCGACGGGGTGTCAGAGCGTCGAAGTCAGTGGCTGTTCCGCCCAGATGGTCTTGCCGTCGCGCGTGTAGCGAGTGCCCCACCTCTCGGCCATCTGGGCCACCAGGAACAGGCCGCGCCCGCCCTCGTCGGTGGTGCGGGCCCGGCGCAGGCGCGGGGAGGTGCTGCTGGTGTCCGAGACTTCGCAGATGAGCTGGCGGTCGCGGATGAGCCGGAGCATCACGGGCCCGCCGCCGTAGCGGTAGGCGTTGGTGACCAGTTCGCTGACGATCAGCTCGGTGGTGAAGGCGATCTCGTTCAGTCCCCACTCGGCGAGTTGTGAGGTCGTCAGCGCACGGGCCCGGGCCGCCGCGGTCGCTTCCGCGGGCAGCTCCCACGTGGCCACCTTGTGGGCGGCCAGGACGCGGGTGCGGGCGATGAGCAGCGCGACGTCGTCGCCGGGGCGATCGGGCAGCAGCGCGTCCTCCACCGCCTTGGCCGTCGCCTCCAGCGAACGGGCGGGACCGCGCAGCACCCTGCGCAGTCGCCCCATGCCCTCGTCGAGATCACCGCGCCGGACCGCGACGAGCCCGTCGGTGTACAGGGCCAGCAGGCTGCCCTCGGCCAGTTCCAGCTCGGTGGACTCGAACGGCAGCCCGCCCAGGCCGAGCGGCGGCCCGGCGGGCAGTTCGGGGAAGTCCACCTGTCCGTCCGGCGTGACCACCGCGGGCGGCGGGTGGCCGGCGCGGGCGAGGGTGCAGCGCCGGGAAACCGGGTCGTAGACGGCGTACAGGCAGGTCGCGCCGATGAACTGCTGGGACCGTTCACGGGCCGGCTCCTGCTCGGAGGCCAGACGGTCCACGAGATCGTCGAGGTGGGAGAGGACCTCGTCCGGGGGCAGGTCGCTATTGGCCAGGGTGTGTACGGCGGTGCGCAGCCGGCCCATGGTGGCCGCTGCGTGGATGCCGTGGCCGACGACGTCGCCGACGACGAGCGCGACGCGGAGCCCGGAGAGCGGGATGACGTCGAACCAGTCGCCGCCCACGCCCGCGGTGGCGTCGGCCGGCAGATACCGGTGGGCGATCTCGGCTGCCGGGTGCTCGGGCACCTCGCCCGGGAGCAGGCTGCGCTGCAGGGCGAGCGCTGCCTGGTGCTGCCGGGTGAACTGGCGTGCGTTGTCTATGCAGACGGCGGCGCGGGAGGCGAACTCCTCGGCCAGCGTGAGGTCGTCCTCCTCGAACGGCTCGGGCCGCCGCCACCGCCACAGGCTCACCACGCCCAGCACGAGACCGCGCGCGATCAGCGGCACGACCATCAGCGAGTGGACTCCCAGATCGAGGGCGCGCTCGGCCCTTTCCGTTTCCGCGGGGAACCACGCCGTAGACGTCCCCAGGACCGGTTCGAGGACCGGACGCCGCTCGGTCAGACAGCGCGCCTGCGGAGCGTCCGGGGGGAAGTACATCTGGTTGCCCTCCGGGTACATGACCAGCAGCGGATCCGGCGAGACGCTCCGGAGCGCCGCCCTGTACACCGGTTCGCTCGCCTCCCGGACGGGCTCTTCGCCGCGGGTCACCGGCTCGAGCAGATCCACGGAGACGCAGTCCGCGAGGTCGGGGACCGCCACCTCGGCCAGCTCGTGCGCGGACCGCGTCACATCCAGCGTGGTCCCGATACGGGCGCTGGCCTCGTTGAGCAGCGACAGTCTCCTACGGGCCCGGTAGCGGTCGGTGACGTCCTCGACCAGCTGGGCGACGCCGAGGATCCGGCCGGTGGCGTCCTCCACCCGGAACGCGGAGAGGGACACGACGAGCTCCCTGCCGGGATCCTGCCGCAGTCGACTGGGCTGTTCGGTGAAAATCAGGGGTTTGCCCGTATCCAGCACCCGCTGCAGCCCCGTGTCCACCGTGGCCGCGTCCGCGCCGATGAGGAAGTCGCCGGTGCGATGCCCAGGGAACTGCTCGACCGGGAGCCCACCGAACCGGGCGAGCACCTTGTTCACCCGCAGAATGCTCAGGTCCGGGGCATAGACGGACAGACCGATCGGGGACCGGCGGAACATCCCCTCCAGAACGGCCCGGTCCGTCTCCCACTGGAGGACCTCCTCCGCCGGAGCGCAGACGACGAGCCACTCGAGGGCGCCGTCGGCTCTCACCACCGCCCGGGCCCGGCACCCCAGCCCGACCCGGCCGCCGCTGCGGTGGCGGACGGGCACGACCCCGAACCAGCCCCCGTCGCGTACGCATGCGGCCACTGCGTCCATGACGGCGGCCCCATCGCGGGGGTCGACCAGGAAATCCCGAGCCGGCCGGCCCAGCACCTCCTCGAGCGGGTAGCCGAGCAGTGCCTCCGCACGATCGCTCCAGCCGACGACATTCCCCCGGTCGTCCAGCACGGCAGAGGCCGACCGAAGCACGGCGAAGGGGTCGTGCGGGCCCTCGCTGATCGTCGTCACCGGTGTGTCCATCACCTACCACCCTCGTGCCCTTCGAGTGGAACCGCGCGTCGGCGCACTGCGGTGACTTCTCGGCGTTCCCCGGTCCCGGCGCCTGGCACGGCTTGAACCAGTATCGGCCCGGTGAAGACACTCCGCGTTCCGAAGGCTCACGCACCAGCGGAGGCCACCGCTCACCCGGGAGCGACGACGGGATCGCACCGCTCCTACCTGGAACGATTCGTGCCGCGCGGCAGTCAGTCAAGCCCTCTGCAACGAAGCGCCCCCGGGGTCGGGAGCGCGGCCGCCGTCGGTGGACCGCCCCCACCGGTGGCCGTGCGAGTCCGGCCGGGTGGGGTACCCGGTGCTCGAGCCACCGCACGAGTGCCGGAGGCCAGACCATGAGCGCGCAGGATCCGCAGTTCGCACCCGGGCCCCACGGCCCCCGCCACGGGCGCAGGACCCACGCAGCCGATCCCCTGAGGCGTCGGTCCGACCGCGTCGAGGCCTGGGTCTCCCGTCTCGTCCTGCTCCTGCTCGTGATCGGACTTCCGGTGGCCGCGGTGAGTGTCGGTCGCGCGGTGTACTCGTCCCAGATGCACGTCGTGCACACCGAGTCCGCGGAACGGCATCAGGTCACGGCGCGCCTGACCGAAGACGCCGCCGGCCCGCTGATGGTGTCGGACGGTGACGACTTCCAGAGGGCGCCGGTGCGCTGGACCGAGGAGGACGGCGCGCAGCGGGCGGGCACCGCGCGGGTGCCGCCGGGCACGGAGGCGGGTGAGACCGTCCGGGTCTGGGTGAGCCATGACGGTGCCGTAGCCCGGGCGCCGCTGTCCCCCGGGACCGCGGCGGCGAACGGCTGGCTCGCCGGCGGCGTTACGGCAGGTGGCGTGGCGGCCGTGGTGCTCGCTGCCCAGACAGGGGTCCGGCATGTGCTGGACCGCAGGAGGTACGCGCAGTGGGACGCCGAGTGGCAGGTGGTGGAGCCCCAGTGGTCCGCCCGGTTCCGCCAGTGAGGCCGGGCGCAGCGCCCGCATGTCCGCATCGACGCTGAGGAGGTGCCGTCGATGTCCGACGCAACGGTCACCGATCTGTACGAGGTGACGATGGCGATGTCGTATCTGCGGGAGGGGATGACGGAGCCGGCGACGTTCAGTCTCTTCGTCCGCGCCCTGCCGCCCGACCGCGGCTTCCTCGTCAGCGCGGGTCTGGATTCCGCGCTGGACTTCCTGTCCGCCTTCCGCATCGGCGACCAGGACGCCGATGCCTTCGCCGCGGCCCTCCACCGGCCGCGTCGCGCCCTGGCTCCCCTGCGCGGTCTGGAATTCACCGGCGAGGTGCGGGCCGTGCCGGAGGGCCGGATCGTACTCGCGGGCGAGCCCCTCCTGGAGGTGACCGCGCCCCTCCCCCAGGCGCAGCTCGTCGAGACCTACCTCCTCAACCAGCTCAGCCACCAGACCGCGATCGCCTCGAAAGCCGCCCGGTGCGTACTCGCCGCGGCCGGACACCCCGTCGTGGACTTCTCCCTGCGCCGCACCCACGGCACCGCGGCCGGATTCCAGGCCGCCCGGCTCAGCGCGATGGTCGGCTTCACCGGGACCAGCAACGTGGCCGCGGCCACCGCCGTCGGAGTGCCTGCCGTCGGCACCATGGCCCATTCGTACGTGGAGGCCTTCGGCTCGGAGGAGGATGCCTTCCGCGCCTTCGCCCGGGCTCACCCCGGCCCGGTGACGCTTCTGGTGGACACCTACGACACGGAGGCGGGCGTCCGTACGGCGGCGCGCGTGCTGCGGGACCTGGACCGCGGGCCCGGCTCGGCGATCCGGCTGGACAGCGGCGACCTCGGAGCCCTGGCGATACGGGCGCGCGGCATCCTCGACTGCGCGGGGCTGCCGGACGTACGCATCGTCGCCAGCGGCGGGCTCGACGAGTACGCCGTCGACCAACTGGTCCGCTCCGGAGCGCCGATCGACCTCTACGCCGTGGGCACCCGCGTCGGCGTCTCGGCCGACGCACCGTACCTGGACACGGCCTACAAGATGGTCGAATACGGCGGCCGGCCGGTGATGAAGCTCTCCTCCGCGAAGGTGACCGCGCCCGGCCGCAAGCAGGTGTTCCGGCGGCCCGGATACGCCGATGTGATCGGGCTCCGGGGCGAACCGCCCCCCTCCGGCGGGCGGCCGGTGCTGGAGACCGTCATGCGGGACGGACGTCGCACCGACGCGCCCTTCGCCCTCGAGCAGGCGCGGGCGCGGTTCACCGCGGATCTGCACGAACTGCCGCGAGCGGCCGTCCGTGTCAGGGACCCGGTCGCCCCGCGGGCGGTCGCCTCCGAGCGGCTGACCGCGCTCGCCGCGCAGGTGCGGCACCGCATCGGGGAGGAGAACCTGCCGCCCGCCGCCGCGTGGCGCAGAAGGCATGAACAGACCACGTGAACGAACCGGATGAGGAGAACGGCGATGGCGCACACAGTGGAATGGAGGGTTCACCTCTACCTCTTCGAGGACGAGGGGACGACGAAGGCGCGCGTCGAACTGGACACCGGCGCCACGGCGCTCACCGGCCGGGGAGTCGCACGCTGCAATCCCGCGGACACGGACGTACCGGAGATCGGTGACGAGCTGGCGGCGGGCCGGGCCATGCACGATCTCGCCCAGCAGCTGCTGAGCGCCGCCGAGCGCGACATCGGGGGCTCGGACACGTCGATGACCGGCCCGGACGCTCGGCAGGCGGCGGGGTGGCCGATGTAGCGGGTGGCGCGGGAATTCACGCGGGGCGAGATCTCCGAGACCGAGTTCCAGCGGCCAAGGGGAAGGTCCTGCACTGACCTTGCACTGGCCCTTGCACTGGCCCTTGCACTGGCCCTGCGCTGACCCGCGCGGCGCGGCGACAGCTGACCTTGCGAGGTTCGCGCCTGGTCAGGACGTCCATTCCAGGGTCTCGGCGGCGAGTGCTTCGGCGATGCCGCGCGCCCAGGCGCGGACCCGCTCGGGGTCCCGGAAATCGCCGCCCCGGCCGGACTTGAGAATCTGCCGGGCGATCAAGCCCTTCGCCCCTTCCTGGAGCCTGCCGCCGAAGGTGATGTGGCCCCGGACGTCCAGCCGGAAGGCGATCCGGTCCACGCCCGGTACCGGGGGAATGTCCCGCTCGCCGGCCGAGGGGTCCAGCGGTCCGCTGCTGAACAGCCAGACGGAGCGTGCGTAGAGCGCCGCGTCGTGGCGGCGGGCGAAGCGGGTGGCATCGCGGTGCCACCGGCCCATGTAGAGGGCGCCGCCCAGCACCACGGCCTCGTACTCCTCGATGTCCCGCACCTCGGCCGCGGACCGCACCTCGGCCCGCAGCCCGGACTGGCGCAGCGCATCGCCGATCCACTCGGCGATCTCGGCGGTGGACCCGTTCCTGGTCCCGTAGGCGACGAGTACGTTCTGCGGGCTCATGGCTACCTCCGCACTGCGATCCGGCGGCGACGTCCGTAGGGCGGCCAGCAGCCGGGCAGCGGGGCGCGGCCGCCTCCGTCTCCCATCCTCAGCTTCGCGCGGCCCGGCCGCAGCCCCGAGAGGCCGATGGTCCTCGGGGCTGTGCCATCCGGCCCTGTGACCGTGTCACCGGGAGGTCCCTTCACCCGGCGCGGAGGGCTGGAGGTCGGCCTCCTCCGGGAGTTCGTCGACGTCGACACCGCGGACCTGAGCCAGCTCGTGCTTGAGCGCGGCGAGTTCCGCACCGCCCGCCATGTGGTTGGTCAGCTCCTCGAGGCTGATCTCGCTGCGGCCGGCGCTCAGCTCCAGGGTGCCGAGGCGGAGCACGGTGAAGTGGTCGCCGACCATGTAGGCGTGGTGCGGGTTGTGGGTGATGAAGATGACGCCGAGGCCGCGGTCCCGGGCGGCGGCGATGTACTTCAGTACGACGCCGGACTGCTTCACGCCGAGCGCGGCGGTGGGCTCGTCCAGGATCAGCACCCGGGCCCCGAAGTACACGGCCCGGGCGATCGCCACGGACTGGCGCTGGCCGCCGGAGAGCGTGCCGATGGGCTGGTCGAGGTCGTCGAGGACGATGCCCATGTTGCGCAGTTCCCCGTCGGCGGTCTTCTTCATCGCCGCGATGTCGAGGCGGCGCAGGGGCCAGACACCGCGGGTCACCTCGGAGCCGAGGAAGAAGTTCCGCCACACCGGCATCAGGGGGACGGTCGCCAGGTCCTGGTAGACGGTGGCGATGCCGCGGTCGAGGGCCTCGCGCGGCGTGGTGAGCTGCACCGGCCCGCCGTCGATGCGGTATTCGCCCTCGGTGTGCTGGTGCAGCCCGGAGATGATCTTGATCAGGGTGGACTTGCCGGCGCCGTTGTCGCCGAGGACGCAGGTGACCCGGCCCGGCCGGACGGCCAGATCGACGCCGTGCAGTGCGCGGATGTTGCCGTACGACTTGCCGACGCCCTCGAGTTCGACGATCGGCTCGGCGTCCTCGGGCGCAGTCCCGGCAGGTGCGGCCGCGCCGGGCGCGGTTCCGTTGGTTGACATGTGATCACCTCCGGGTCGCCTGGCGGCGGACCCACAGATTGACGAGTGTGGCGAGCAGGAGCATCACGCCGAGGAAGAACTTGAACCAGTCGGGGTTCCAGTTGGCGTAGACGATGCCCTGCGACACCATGCCGAAGATGAAGGCGCCGATGACGGGGCCGATCGCGGAGCCGTAGCCGCCGGTGAGCAGACAGCCGCCGATGACCGCGGCGATGATGTAGAGGAACTCGTTGCCCACTCCCTCGCCGGACTGCACGGTGTTGAACGAGAACAGCAGGTGCATACCGACGAACCAGGCACCGGCGCCCACGCCCATGAACAGGGCGATCTTGGTGAGGTTCACCGGTACGCCGACGGCGCGGGCGCTCTCCTTGTTGCCGCCCACTGCGAAGATCCAGTTGCCGAACCTGGTACGCAGCAGCAGCCAGGTGGCGGCCGCGGCGAAGGCCAGCCACCAGAACACCGTGATCTTCACGTTGACTCCGCCGATGCCGATCTCCGAGGCGAACAGGGACTTGGCCTGGTCGAAGCCATCCATGTCGCGGATCGAGTCGGTGGCGACATTGCCGGTGTAGATCTTGGTGATGGCGAGGTTGGCGCCCTGGAGCATCAGGAAAGTGCCCAGGCTGATCAGAAAGCTGGGCAGCCCGGTTCTGATCAGCAGATAGCCGTTGAACGCCCCGACCGCCAGCGAGACCGCCAGCGCGACCAGGACGCCGGTCCAGACGTTCAGGCTCAGCTGGAAGCTGAGCATGCTGGCGGTGAGCGCCGAGGTGGTGACGGCCACACCGGCCGACAGGTCGAACTCACCGCCGATCATCAGCAGGGCCACGGGCAGCGCCATGATGCCCATGACCGATGCCTGGTACAGCACCGTGGCGAGCGAGCCCGCCTCGCGGAAGGACGGCGCCACCGCGAAGAAGAACACGTACACACCGATGGCCGCGATGAGCGCGCCGATCTCCGGGCGCGCCAGCAGCCTGCGCAGCGGCGAGCGTTCGGCCGCGCGGCCGTCCTTCGTGGCGTCCGGCGAGGCCGGCGACGAGGGGCTCGTCGCCGGTGCCGTCGTCTGGGTCATCGTCATCACCGGGTGCCCTTCGCGGCGTACTTGGCGATGGTGTCGACGTTGTCCTTGGTGACGAACGCCGGTCCGGTCAGCACCGCTTCCTCTCCGCCGCCGCTGAAGTTGCCGTTGTTCTTGTAGAGCCACAGCGCGTCGACCGACAGATAGCCCTGCAGATACGGCTGCTGGTCGACCGCGAACTCGACGTCGCCGTCCTTGACGGCGGCGACCAGGTCCTTGTTGAGGTCGAAGGTCGCGACCTCGGCCTCGCTGCCCGCGTCGGACACCGACTGGACGGAGGTCAGCGCGAAGGGCGCGCCCAGCGTGACGACGTGGTCGATGGAGCTGTCCTGCTTGAGCTTGGCGGTGATCGTCGACTTCACGGACGGCATGTCGGTGCCGTTGACGTAGAGGTTCTCCGTCTTGCCCTTGAACCTCTTCTTCACGCCGGCGCAGCGGGCCTCGAGCGCGACGTGGCCCTGCTCGTGGATCACACAGATGTTGTGCTTGGCGCCCAGCTCGTTGAGCTTCTTCCCGAACGCCTCGCCCGCGACCTTCTCGTCCTGCCCGAAGTACTCCAGCAGGCCCTGGTCCTTCCAGTCGTCGATACCGCCGTTGAAGCCGACGACCGGGATGCCCGCACGCTTGGCCTTGGCGACCGCGCCCTTCATCGCCTCCGGCTTGGCCAGTGTCACCGCGATCCCGTCCACCCCCTGGTCGATCGCGTTCTGGACCAGGTTGGCCTGGGTGGCCGCGTTGGGGTCGCTGGAGTAGACGAGCTCGATGTTGTCCTTGGCGGCGGCCGCCTGGGCGCCCTTGCGGATCAGGTCCCAGAAGGTGTCGCCGGGAGCGGCGTGGGTGATCATCGCGACCTTCATCCGCGGGGTGTCGGCCTTGCCTGCCGCGGCGCTGTCCGCCGCTTCCTCGGCCTTCTTGCCGCCCGCACTGCTGGAACAGCCTGCGGCGAACAGGGCCGCCGCGGCGGCTGCGGCGACGATCGCGGTGTATCTGCGCGGACGGGGGTGACGCGTGCGGTCCATCTGTCCTGCACCTCACTGTGAGACAGGGGAAGGGAGAGGAGGGGGCCGGCCGGGAAGGCCGGGCCATATGCCGGTTGCGCGGCGGGTTCTTTGGGACCGGATACAAACCCGTGGCGCATCCCACTGTCAATAGATTGTTAGGACATTATTTCGCTAGCAGGTCCGAATGTAAGTACAAACGGTTGACAGCGCTGCGCGGCGCCGACTACATCTGGACGCGGCCGGACCGCCCCGGCATCAGCACCCCGAGCCCGAGGAGCGCCGCGCATGACCACGTCGCACGACCTGATCACCATGGGCCGCATCGGGGTCGACATCTACCCCCTGCAGACCGGTGTGGGACTGGCGGAGGTCGAGACCTTCGGCAAGTTCCTGGGCGGCTCTGCGGCCAATGTCGCGGTGGCCGCCGCGCGGCTCGGGCACTCCACGGCCGTGATCACTCGCACCGGCCGGGATCCCTTCGGCAGCTACCTGCACCAGGCGCTCAAGGAGTTCGGCGTCGACGACCAGTGGGTCACCCCGGTCGACGCGTACCCCACGCCGGTCACCTTCTGCGAGATCTTCCCGCCGGACGACTTCCCGCTGTACTTCTACCGGCAGCCCAAGGCCCCCGACCTGGAGATCAGGCCCGAGGAACTCGATCTCGACGCCATCCGCGCGGCCCGTATCTTCTGGATCACCGGTACGGGCCTGAGCGAGGAGCCCAGCCGCTCCGCCACCCTCACCGCTCTCCAGGCGCGTGACAGGGCAGGCACCACGGTCTTCGACCTCGACTGGCGCCCGATGTTCTGGGCGGACCCGGCCGAGGCACGTACGCACTACGCCGAAGCGCTTCGTCACACCACCGTCGCCGTCGGCAACCTCGACGAGTGCGAGATCGCCACCGGCGTACGCGAACCGCGCGCCTGCGCCCGGGCGTTGCTCGACGCGGGCGTGGAGCTCGCCGTCGTCAAACAGGGCCCGGGGGGCGTGCTCGCCGTGCACCGCGACGGCACCACCGCCGAAGTCCCGCCCGTGCCCGTCGAGGTCGTCAACGGCCTCGGCGCCGGGGACGCGTTCGGCGGGTCCCTCTGCCATGGTCTGCTCGCCGACTGGGAGTTGGAGAGGATCATGCGCTACGCCAACGCGGCCGGCGCCATCGTCGCCTCCCGCCTCGCCTGCTCCTCCGCGATGCCCACCGAGTCCGAGGTCGAGAACCTCCTCGCACGCGGCTGACCCGCAACTCGCCTCCGCGAAAGAGAGCACCCCTTGAGCATCAGCATCCCCGACCTCGTCACGGTGCGAGCCCGGCACCCGGAGGCCATCGCCGAAGCGGCCGCCCACCGTACCCGCCGCCCCCTGATCGGGGACAGCGGCCGGCTGATGATCGTCGCCGCCGACCACCCGGCGCGCGGATCCCTCGCCGTCGGCGACCGGCGGTTCGCCATGGCCAACCGGGCCGACCTGCTGGAGCGGCTCTGTGTCGCACTGTCCAGGCCGGGCGTGGACGGAGTGCTCGCCACCGCCGACATCCTGGAGGACCTGCTGCTGCTCGGCGCCCTCGAAGGCAAGGTCGCCATGGGCTCGATGAACCGCGGCGGACTCGCCGGAGCCTCTTTCGAACTGGACGACCGCTTCACCGGTCACCGCGCCCAGGACATCGCCCGGCTGCACTTCGACGCGGGCAAGCTGCTCCTGCGCGTCGACTACGAGGACGCCGGATCGCTGTCCACCATGGAGTCGACCGCACGTGCCATCGACGCGATGGCGCAGCACCAACTGCCGGTCTTCGTGGAGCCGTTCATCTCCCGCAGGGTCGACGGCAGGGTCAGGAACGACCTGAGCGCCGGGGCCGTCACCCGGTCCATCGCCATCGCCTCGGGCCTCGGCGGCACCTCCGCGTACACCTGGCTCAAACTCCCGGTCACCGACGACACGGACGACATGGCGGAGGTCATGGATGCCTCCACCCTGCCCGTCGTCCTGCTCGGCGGCGACGTCGGCAGGGATCAGGAAGTCGCGTACGAGAAATGGCGCAAGGCGCTGCGACTGCCCACCGTCCAGGGCCTGGTCGTCGGCCGCTCGCTGCTCTATCCCGCCGAGGGCAGCGTCGAGACGGCGGTGGACACCGCCGTCGGCCTGCTCTGAACAGCCCTGGAGCGACTCACACATGACCAGTACGCAGGACCAGCAGCACCACCTGCCCGCGGGGAAGGCCGCGCGCGGCCCGTACGGCCCGGGTGCCACGAATCTGGTCACGGGTGCGGCGCTCGCCACCGTCAGCCGCCTCCCCGTCCTCCTGCTCCCCGGTGACGCCTTCGCCACCCGCGCCGCCGCCCCGCTGCTCCAGCAGCTCGAACACCCTGTCTCCGCCGACGTGTCCGTCAAAGACAGGCCGTCACGCTCGCCCTCCCGCAGGACGTGCGGGCCGAAGCCTTCGACTGGCCCGAGGAGTTCTTCGCCGACGGCGTGTGGCACGTACAGCGCCCGGCCCCCGAGCCGTCCGAACTCGCGGCCGCCACCCGAGCCGTACGCGCCGCGAAGCGCCCGCTGATCATCGCGGGCGGCGGCGTCCACCACAGCGAAGCCGAGGGTGCCCTGCGGGCCTTCGCCGACGCCACCGGCATTCCCGTCGCCCCCACCCAGGTGGGCAAGGGCTCGCTGCGCCACGACCACCCCGCAGACCTCGGCGGCGTGGGCCACACCGGCACGGCTATCGCCGACGACATCGCGCGCACCGCCGACCTCGTCATCGGAGTGGGCACCCGCTACACCGACTTCACCACCGGCTCCAACACCCTCTTCGCGAACCCGGCAGTGCGGTTCCTCAACCTGAACATCACGCCCTTCGACTCCCGCAAGCTCGCCGCCCGCACCCTGGTGGCCGACGCCCGCGCGGGCCTGGAAGCACTGGCCGGGGCACTCGGGGACCACCGGGTGGACGAGGTGTACGAGGCCGGGTACCGCGCGGGGAAGAAGCGCTGGGAGCGCGTCGTGAAGGCCGCCTACCGGGCGGACGACGAGAGCGCGCAGCCCACTCAGACGCAGGTGCTCGGCGCCCTCGACGCGGTCGTCGGCGACCACGACGTGATCATCAACGCCGCCGGTTCGCTCCCCGGCGACCTGCACAAACTCTGGCGCGCCCGCGGCCCGCGCCAGTACCACCTGGAGTACGGCTACTCTGCATGGGCTACGAGATCCCGGCCGGCATCGGGGTGCGCATGGCCGCCCCCGGCACCCCCGTCTGGTCGCTGTCGGCGACGGGACGTACCTGATGATGCCGACCGAGATCGTCACCGCCGTCCAGGAGGGCCTGGCCGTCAACCTGATCCTGATCCAGAACCACGGCTACGCCTCCATCGGCGGCCTGTCGGAAGAGACCGGCGCCGAGCGCTTCGGCACCGCCTACCGCTACCGCGCAGCCGACGGGACCTTCACCGGCGATCCGCTCCCGGTGGACCTGGCAGCCAACGCCGCCAGCCTGGGCATGGACGTCATCCGCCCCAAGACCGTCCGCGAGCTGCGTGAGGCGCTCGCCCAGGCCCGTACGAGCGACCGCCCGACCTGCGTGTACGTCGAGACGGGCACCGGCAGCACAGCCCCCAACGCCCTTGCCGCCGAGGCCTGGTGGGACGTGCCCGTCGCCGAGGTCGCCTCCCGCGAGGCGGCAGTGCGGGCCCGCAGGACGTACGAAGCCCGTGCCGCCGAGCGCCGCCGCCACCTCTGACCGCAGCTGGGCCGCACCCTCACGAAAAGGTCAACCCGCGACGGCGGCCCTCGGCGGCTGGGGCACCGCCCCTGCGGAACCGCCCGTGTCCACAGCCGAGTTCAGGATCAGGGCGAGCAGGCCGAGGGCCGTGCAGCTGCCCACGTCCGCCTGCTCGAGCTCGTTCGCGGACATCTCCCCGGCCTGGTCCGGATCCGCGCTCGTCACGACACAGCGGATATCGGCCAGGCCGTCCTGACTCGCACGACCGACCGGTGGAACCCTCACGGGCATGTCTCACCTCCGTTGTCCGCCGGCGCTCGCCTCTGCGCGCCTCCGCTTCACACCGGATCGCTCAGCTTCTGATCTCGCAGATGACGGCGCCGGAGGTGACCTTCGCGCCGACTTCGGCGGTCAGGCCCTTGATCGTGCCCGAGCAGTGCGCGCTGAGCGGCTGCTCCGACTTCATGGCCTCGAGGACGACGACGAGGTCGCCCTCGTTGACGTGCTGGCCCTCTTCGACGGCGACCTTGATGATGGTGCCCTGCATCGGGGAGGCCAGCGCGTAACCGGACACGACCGAGCCCGGCTTCCTGGCGGGCATGTGCCTGGGCGGTTCCGGCCGCGCGTGGCCTGCGGCAGCGGCGGCCGCGCTGGTGAGGAGTTCGGTGGGGAGGCGGACCTCCAGGCGCTTGCCGTCGACCTCGACGACGAGCCTTTTCCAGGCTGTTGATCCCGACCCGGCTCCGTCCGGGCTGGGCACGGCGTAGGGCTTGATCTCGTTGACGAACTCGGTCTCGATCCAGCGGGTGTGCACGCGGAACGGTTCGCAGACGAAGGCCGGGTCGGTGACCACTGCGCGGTGGAAGGGGATCGCGGTGGCCATGCCCTCCACCTGGAACTCCGCCAGCGCACGCGCCGCGCGCTGCAGCGCCTGCTGCCGGGTGGCGCCGGTGACGAT